>JAUUZX010000162.1 GCA_030592025.1 bacterium
AGCAGCATGGGGCTGAGGTCGATGTCCTGGATCTCGGCGGCGTCGACGGGGATCTCGATCCACTCGAGGTCCACATAGCCGGGCTCCTTGTCCAGGGACTTTGCGAGCGCCGCTCCGGCCGTGAGGCCCATGAGCAGAGCCATCACGGTGATCGTGCGCAGGGTGTTCATCCTTGTCCTCCTTCAGGGGGTTCCGCACCGCTCCGGAGGGATCCGGAGATGGCGTGCGGCAAATGTCGGCCGAAGACGTCGGCCACGGTGTGCCGTTCAGAACGTTCGAGAATGCGGGCGGCCAGGATCAGCGAGGTCCTGGCATCGCGGCGGATGTCCGCGACAGCAGGTGCGGCATCCGGCGCTCCAGCGGTGGCGCCGGGAGCATCGGGCAGTGGGGACCGGTCTCCGGGGATCAACATGGCCAGGACGACGGCGGCGGCGATCAGTCCGCCGGCCACCGGCAGCCAGGTGCGCAGGCGGCGCGCCGGGGATCCGGTCGGGGTAGCGGTGGGCAGGTGCACGTCGGGTCCGCGGTGGACAGGTAACCCGGCGAGGGTTCGGCGCAGGGCGGACTCGCGGCCCAACTCGGCGCGGCAGGCATCGCAGATGGCGACGTGACCGGCCACCCGCGCGGCGTCGAGGTCGTCCAGCTCGTCGGCCGCGAATTCCGCGAGCAGCAGTTCGATGTCGGAGCAGGCGTGTTTCATCCCGTGTGACTCCTGGCCGTCGGCGCGCTGCACCCTCCCGCCTCGAGGAGTGGGCGGAGGGTCGTGCGGGCCCGGTGGATCTGTACCTTGAGTGCGGCGACCGTCTTGCCGAGGATGTCGGCGATCTCGCGCAGTTTCATGCCTTGGTAGTAGTGCATCATCATGACGCTGCGGGTCTCCGCGGATAACGTCGCCATGGCCTCCAGCAGGGCGTGCTGCCGGTCGTCGAGCCCCTCGCTCCAGCCGTGGCCGGCTGGGTCCACGAGCCCCTCGACGGCTTCGGCGTCCGGGTTCCCGAAATGGGCCCGCACAACCTTGCGGCGGCGGGTCTGGTCGATGCACAGATTGTGGACGACCCGCTGCAGCCAGAAACCGGCCCGGTCGGCGGGCACGTCGGTCCCCGAGCGCCAGAGGCGCAGGAACGCCTCCTGGGTCACGTCTTCGGCGTCTTCCCGATCCCGCAGCACGTAGAGTGCCCGGCTGAAGACCCGGTCGCGATGCTCCTGGAGCAGATGGGTGTAGGTGGCAGCGTCCATGATGTCCCCAAGGACGCGCGGGGCGGGAATTGGTTACAGGCCGGGATCAACCCCCGGGCTCGGGCTCGATCACCACGAGGGCGTCCCCGGGATTGACCGTGGCTCCGGGCTGGGCTGGCACCTCGGTCACCGTTCCCGTGACGGCCGCGCAGAGTTCGTTCTGCATCTTCATGGCCTCGACCACCACCACCGGTTCCCCTTGGTGGACCTTCTGGCCCACGGTCACCTTCACCTCGACGACGAGTCCGGGGATGTCGGCCTTGATGGTGCCGCCGCCGCCCGCGCCGCCGACGCTCTCCAGGGCCTGGGCGCGCAGCTCATCCATGACCCTCAGGGACACGGGCCGCCCGTCGATGGTGGCCGTCACAGAGCCGTCGGTCCCGGCCGCCGTGAGATGGATCAGGTGCAGTCGGCCGTCGTAGCGCAGGGACAGCGCGCGACCGCCGAGGAGCGGGCGCACGTTGGCCGGCACGGGTGGGCCGTCGTCCACGGCGATCTCCGTGGCGTCGGCGCGGCGGCCGACCACCGCGTTGTGGGCCTCACCGTCGAGCTCGACCATGTAGCGCTTCTTCATCCACACGTCAGGGGTCCTTTCAGCGGTTGCCGGTCATGGTGCGCAAGGCGTTGAGGCGCCAGTTCAAGGTGTCTCCTGCGTCGTCGGGCCCGGGGGAGCAGCCGCTGCCGGTGCGGCGCTCGGCCTCGTACAGGGCCGCTGCGGCGATGAGCGCTTCCCGTGTGCCGTCGTCCAGGGGCGGTAGCCAGTTCGCGGGGTCGAACTCGTCCTCGAGGAAATGGGTCGTGTAGGAACCGTCCTGGAAGGACGGCTGGTCCAGGGCCCACAGGTGGAAGGGCAGATTGTGCACGGGGCCGTGGAGGACGAACTCCCGCAGCGCGCGGCGGCTGCGGGCCATGGCTTGCTCCCGGTCCTCGCCCCAGACGATGAGCTTGGCCAACATGGGGTCATAGTGGATGGGCACTTCGTAGCCCTCGTACACGCCCATGTCCAGGCGCACGCCCGGGCCCAGGGGCAGGGTGAGGGCGTCGATGCGGCCGATGCTCGGGGCGAAACTCTTGCTCGGGTCCTCGGCGTAGAGGCGGAACTCGAAGGACCAGCCCCGTTGGACCAGGTCTTCCTGGCGGTAGCACAGCCCGTCGCCCTGGGCGATGAGGATCATGGCCCGCAGCAGGTCCGTGCCCGTCACCATTTCGGTGACGGGGTGCTCCACCTGCAGGCGGGTGTTCATCTCGAGGAAGTAGAACTCGCCGTCGGGGGACAATATGAACTCAACCGTGCCCGCGCCCCGGTAGTCGACCGCGCGGGCCGTCTGCACTGCCGCTTCGCAGATCCGTGCGCGCAGCTCCGGGGTGAGGGAGGGGGAGGGGCTCTCCTCGATGACCTTCTGGTGCCGGCGCTGCACCGAGCATTCCCGCTCGAAGACATGGATGGCCTCGCCGCGGCCGTCGCCGAGGACCTGGACCTCGATGTGCTTGGGGTTCTCGACGTACTTCTCGATGAACACGGCGTCGTTGGCGAAGCTGGCGCCGGCCTCGCCCATGGTCCGGCGCAGGGCGCTGGCCATCTCGTCGGCCTGGCGCACGATGCGCATGCCCTTGCCGCCGCCGCCGGCCGAGGCTTTCAACAGGATCGGGTAGCCGATCTCGTCGGCGATGCGGACGGCCTCGTCGGGATCGCTCACGGCCTCCTGGGTTCCGGGCACGACGGGGACGTTGGCGGCGATCATGCGCCGCCGCGCCGAGAGCTTGTCGCCCATGACCTCCATGGTCTCGGCCCGGGGGCCGATGAAGATGAGCCCCGCCTCCTCGACCGCCCGGCTGAAGGGGCCGTTCTCCGACAGGAATCCGTAGCCCGGGTGGATGGCGTCGGCGCCGCTGGTCCGTGCGGCCTCGATGACGCGCTCCGCCACCAGGTAGCTCTCGGCGGCGGGTGCGGGCCCGATGGCCACGGCCTCGTCCGCCATGAGCACGTGCAGTGCGGTGCGGTCCACGTCCGAATACACCGCCACCGAGGCGATGCCCATATCCCTGAGTCCCTGGATGATCCGCACGGCGATCTCGCCGCGGTTCGCCACCAGCACCTTCTTGATTGTTCCTTGCGCCACGTCCTGCTCCCTACAGCGGAATGTTGCCGTGCTTCTTGGGCGGCAGACTCTGCTTCTTGCCGCGCAGGTTGTTGAGGGCCTTGATGAGCTGGCGACGGGTGTCCGCCGGCTCGATGACGTCGTCGAGGTAGCCCAGCCCCGCCGCGATGTACGGATTCGCGTAGGCCTCGTTGTACTCGTCCACGAGTCGCTGGCGTTCGGCGTCCGGGTCCGCCGAGTCGGCAAGCTGGTTGCGGTACAGGACGTTCACCGCGCCCTCGGGCCCCATGACCGCCAGTTCGGCGCCGGGCCAGGCCACGTTCCAGTCGGCCCGGATGTGCTTGCTGTTCATGACGTCGTAGGCGCCGCCGTAGGCCTTGCGGGTGATGACCGTAAGCTTGGGCACGGTGGCCTCGCAGAAGGCGTAGAGCAGCTTGGCGCCGTGCTTGATGATCCCGCCGTATTCCTGCTCCGTGCCGGGCAGGAAGCCGGGCACGTCCTCGAAGACCACCAGGGGCACGTTGAAGCAGTCGCAGGTGCGCACGAAGCGGGCGGCCTTCTGGCTCGACGCGATGTCCAGCACGCCGGCCTGGAACTTGGGCTGGTTGGCCACGATGCCCACGGGCTGGCCGTCCAGGCGCGCGAAGCCGCAGAGGATGTTCTGGGCGTGCCGCGGCTGGACCTCGAAGAAGTCGCCCTCGTCCACCACGAGGCCGATGACGTCGTGCATGTCGTAGGGCTTCTTGTTGTCCTCGGGCACGATGGTGTTCAGCTTCTCCTCGCGACGGTCCGGCGTGTCCGTGGGCACGACCCGTGGCGGCTCCTCGAGGTTGTTCTGGGGCAGGAAGCTGAGCAGGCGCCGGGTCATGAGCAGGCAATCCTGATCGCTGGACGCCATGAAGTGGCTGACGCCGCTCTTGGTGGAGTGGGTCTCGGCGCCGCCGAGCTCCTCGAAGGTGACGTCCTCGTTGGTGACCGTCTTGATGACGTTGGGGCCGGTCACGAACATGTAGCTGGTCTGGTCGACCATGAGGGTGAAGTCGGTGATGGCCGGGGAGTACACGGCGCCCCCGGCGCAGGGGCCGAGGATAGCCGAGATCTGGGGGATGACCCCCGAGGCGATGGTGTTCCGCCAGAATATCTCGGCGTAGCCGGCCAGGGAGCGCACGCCTTCCTGGATGCGCGCGCCGCCGCTGTCGTTGAGCCCGATCACCGGACAGCCGTTCTCCAGGGCCTGGTCCATGAGGCGGCAGATCTTCAGGGCGTTGGCCTCGCTCATGGAGCCCCCGAAGACCGTGAAGTCCTGGGCGAAGAGGTAGACCTGGCGGCCGTCGATGCGGCCCACGCCCGTGACCATGCCGTCGCCCACGGGGCGGTTCCTGTCCATGCCCATCTCGTGGCTGCGGTGGCGTACGAAGACGCCTGTCTCCTGGAAGCTGCCCTCGTCCAGCAGGAGGTGGATCCGTTCGCGGGCAGTCAGCCGCCCCTTGGCGTGGATCCTGTCGATCCGGTCCTGACCGCCGCCGAGGCGGGCATCTGCCCGCAGCTCGTGGAGTTGGCTCAACTTGTCGGAGGGCGTTGGGGGCATGCTCGATCCTCTGGCGTCGGGGTGTTCGGGTTGTCCGGATGAGGGAGATGTTCAGCGAACGCGCAGTCTAACAGAAAAGCAGGTGTTGTTGGAACCGCGAAACGACGTGGGAGTGAGCGGGGCGCGGTCAGGCGCGGCCGGCATTCCGGCGCGGGACCGCGCGCTCGATCATGGCGGCGAGGTCGCGGTGACTGCCGGGCTTGAGCATGAAGTCGAGCACGCCCGCATCCCGAGCCTGGCGCTCGTTGAAGCTGTCCCGGAATCCGGTACAGAGAATGACCGGGACGTCGCCACGGATGTCGTGTAGCCGCCGCGTGAGGCGGACCCCCGACATGTGGGGCATGATCTGGTCGGTGATGACGACGTCGAAC
>JAUUZX010000381.1 GCA_030592025.1 bacterium
CACCAGCGAGACCCGGTCGTCGAAGACCGCGTTGAGCTTCACGTTCCGGTCGTCCCGGCGGCGGCGGTAGTCGTCGCGGAAGGGCGTGACGCCGTTCTCGTCGATCTTGCCCAGGGGAATGTCGCTGAGGGTGCGGAAGGTCGACCGGTAGGACGAGTGCATCTTGCGCACGCGGGTGCCCCGGTGGAGCAGGCCGTACTTGTCGCTGGTGGGGCCGAACATGCACACCATGACCTCGGCGATGTCGCTGGTGGCGGCGGTGCGGGTGGCGTTGATGAGGTTGATGGCCGCGTCGCTGCTGGGCCGGTCGCTCGAGCGCTGGCTGCCCACCATGACGATGGGCACGGGCGAGTCCTGGATCATGAAACTGAGGGCGGCCGCCGTGTGGTGCATGGTGTCGGTGCCGTGGCCCACGACGATGCCCGCGACGCCCTTCTCGATCTCGGCGGTGATGGCCCGGGCCGTGCCCATCCATTCCTCGGGGCCCATGTTCTCGCTGAAGACACCGTAGAGCTTCTCGGTCTCCATGTTGCAGATGTCGGCCAGCTCCGGGACCGAGCCGTAGAGTTCGCCGGGGCTGAAGGCGGGGATCACCGCGCCCGTGCGGTAGTCCAGCCGGCTGGCGATGGTACCGCCGGTGCCGAAGAGCTTCACCCGGGGCTTGCCCGGGTCGAAGGGGAATTCCTTCTCGGGGATCTGGTAGTTGGCTTCCTTGCGCCCGTGGATCTCGATGGAGGTGACCGTGTCGTGGCGGACGCCGATGTTGTAGCCCGTGCTGAGCTTGAGCACCACGTGGTCCGCATCGGCGGTCTCGCTGCGGGGGAGGATCAGGCCCGAGAAGTCGCCGCGGGACGTGCGCAGGGTCACCTGGGACCAGACCGGCGCCTCCTCGCGGCGCAGCAGGTCCAGGGTGGGGCTGCGGTAGCCCTTGAAGTCGCCGTCGTGGCTCACGTGAGTTCCTCCTTCACCCAGGTGCGGACGGTGGCGCCGGCCACCCGTCCCCGAAGCTGCGGCATGGTTCGGCCCATGAGCACGTGCTCGGCCAGGGCCCGGTCGTCGGGCAGGTCGTGGCGGTCGGCGGCGGCGAACAGGCGCCGCGCCTCCGACGGGTCCAGGGGCAGGGCCGGCTCCTCCTCGCCGGTCCACACGGCGACGGGCAGGATCTCACCGGCGGCCAGGCGGTCGATGACGTCCTCCCACCAGGCCTGGGCCGCGCCGAGGCTGGCGGGCCGGGGGCAACTGCGGTCCAGCAGCAGGGAGGCCAGTTGGCGGGGGCTGAAGGCGCCGCCGTCCAGACGGGGCGCCAGGTGGGCGAAGAGCTCCCAGGAGCGGTGCCGGCCGAGGCGTTCGGCGAGGTCGGGCCCCACGCCGAGGTCCCGCGCCTGGGCGGTGCGCTCCCAGGGCGGCAGGAGCAGGCCCGCGCGGATGCCGTCGACGCGCTCGTCGGTCAGGGCGATGGGCGGCAGGTCCGTGTCCGGGTACATGCGGTCGGCCCCGGGCAGGACCCGCTCGAAGCCCGTGGTGCCGTCGTCCAGGGCCTGGCGGGTTTCCTGGGGGATGCCGGCCGTGGCTTCGCGGGCCCGCAGGGCGATCTCGCCGATGGCCGTGCGCACGTCCGCTTCCCGTCCCCAGACCACGAACACGGGCACGTCGGGCCCGACGCCGCAGGTCTTGGCCACCCGCTCCCCTTCGCCGCTGCTGCGGGTGGGCACGTTCTGGGTGGACAGGGCCAGGTTGGGCAGGACGTCGAGGCAGGCGATGACCCGGATGCGGTCGCTGAATTCCTTGAGGAAGCTGGTGCGCGGCTGGGTCTGCACTTCCAGGAGGCCCTGGAACCCCGGGAGGGGGATGGCCATGACCGTCGCGCCCTTGTCGATGGCCTGCTTGATGAAGCGGCATTCGGTGCCGCGCACGATGGGGGTCACGTCCCAGCCCCGATCGCTGATGTCTTCGGCGACGATGCCGCGGCGGATGAGTTCGCCGCGCACCCCCACCAGGGAGCGCTGGCGCAGGGCTTCGTTGTGGGTCAGGCGGGGGATCATGCGCAGGCTGGACACGCCCTTGATCTCGATGCGCGTGCCGCCGGTGACCGAGACGTTCACGTCCTGGCGGGCCGCGCCGCTGCCCGTGCGCACGAGGCCGCTGGCCCGGGCGAGGTGGCGCAGGATCTGGCCGACCTCCATGGCTTCCCACGGGGTCTTCATGTCCGGGTCGGTGACCGACTCGATGAGGGGCATGCCCAGGCGGTCGGTGCGGTAGGTGCGGACGTGGCCCCGGTCGCTCACCTCGCGGCAGCTGTCCTCCTCGATGCTCAGCTGGCGGATGTGCACCGTGCGCTCGCCGTAGGGGATGTCGCCGTCGGTGCCGATGATGGCCGTGCGCTGGAACCCCGTGGGGATGCTGCCGTCCAGGTACTGCTTGCGCGTGATGTGGACCTCGCCCACGACGTTGCACCCCAGCATCATGGTGATGGCGATGGCCCGGTCGAGGGCCTCATCGTCGATCTCGAAGGGCGGGGCGTCGTCCATGTCGTAGGTGCAGACCGTCTGGTTGTTCAGGAGGTAGATGATCTCCTTGCGGGTCTTGAATTCCATCAGCGCGGTGCCGTCGTACTCGCCCATCTCCGACAGGGTGGGGCGCATGTGCCGCAGGACCTCGGCGTGGTGCTCGCTGCTGTTGTATATCCCCGCGGGGCAGCGGCAGAAGAGCTTGCGCCGGGTCAGGAGTTGCTGGTGGATCTCGAGGCCGCACATGAAGCCGAGGTCGGCGTAGTCGGCGGTCGTGAGTTGGCCCAGCAGGGGCAACGGATCCAGCAACCAGCTGTCGGAGATGATGGGGCGGTTGTCCATGTTCGGGGTCATTCCTTGCGGGCTGGGCGATTCAGGGCCCTGACGGGCCGGCGGAACGGCAACCGGGCAAAGATACGGAGAAGGGTCGGAAAGCTCCAGTGAATCCTTGATTCATCGTCCTTCAGCATTTCGGTACTCGTGTCTTACGGTCCCGGGGAAAAGGAGTGGTATTGTGTCCCGATAAGAGGTTGACGATTTTTGGCAGGTTGGTTACGATATCTGTGAAACTTGTAACAGAAATATAACGGAATGACCTCGAATCCGTTGCTAAAAAAACAACTACTGGAGGCTCGCGTGAAGAGAACCCGACGGGCGTGCGACGTGCCGGATGCGACCATCCACCGGTTACCGTTGTACCTGGAGAAATTGAAGCTTTTGCAGGCG
>JAUUZX010000322.1 GCA_030592025.1 bacterium
GCCTCTGGGCCATCACCGAAGGCGGCCCGGCCACCTGGAACGGCGAGCGCTTCGTCCCTATCCCGTCGGACCTCGACATGACCACCTTCCTCTCCATGCACATGTACGAGGATCGGCAGGGGGTCGTCTGGCTGGCCACCTACGGTACGGGCATCGTGCGCTGGAAGGACGGCCACGCCGTCGTGCTCGGCGAGGACGATGGCCTGCTCGACGACACGGTCTACTCCGTCGTCCCCGATGACTTCGGGCGCCTGTGGGTCCCCTGCAACCGGGGCGTCTACGGCTTTCGGACCGCGGACGTCGACCGCTACCTGGCGGGCGAGATCGCCGAGATCCCGTTCGTTCTCTTCGATCCCGAGGCCGGTTTCCCCGGCACCGAGTGCAACGGCGGCTCCCAGAAATCGGTGTTGCGCCAGGACGACGGCCGCATCTGGTTCGCCACCAACGGCGGCGCCGTGCTCTTCGACCCTTCCCGCGTGCAGACCAACACGGTCGCGCCTTCGGTGGTCGTCGAGTCGGTGCACGTGAACCGCGAGCGCATGGTCTGCGAAGCCCTGGCCGCCATCCCGCCGGGACGGCGCGACCTTGAGATCAGCTACACGGGCCTGAGCTTCAGCAACCCCCGCGGCGTGCGCTTCCGCTACATGCTCGAGGGCTTCGATCCCGAATGGGTCGAGGCCGGAGACCGGCGCACGGCCTACTACACCAACGTGCCTGCCGGCCACTACACCTTCCGCGTCATGGCCCGCAACGCCGACGGCGTGTGGAGCCCCGTGGGCGCGGCCGTCGCCTTCACCTTCAAGCCCTGGTTCTACGAGACGGTGGCCTTCCGCATCCTCGTGGTCATCGCCGTCCTCATGGTCTTCTTCGGCGTGTGGGGCTGGCGCTACCACCTCATGCAACTGCGCCAGGAGGAGCTCGAGGTCCTCGTCCACGAGAAGACCCACGAACTGGCCACCGCCAAGGAGGAGGCCGACGCCGCGAGCAAGGCCAAGAGCGAGTTCCTGGCCAACATGAGCCACGAGATCCGCACCCCCATGAACGCCATCATCGCCATGACTGATCTGGTGCGGGATTCCGAGCTCAAACCCGAGCAGCGGGAATCCCTCGACCTGGTCAGCCTGTCCGCCCAGGGCCTGCTGGAACTGCTCAACGACATCCTCGACTTCTCCAAGATCGAGGCCGAGAAACTCGAACTGTCGCCCCACCGTTTCGAGCTGCGCAATCTGCTGGACGACACCGTCCGCACCATCGCGCTGCGGGCCGAGCAGAAGGGCCTGGACCTGTCGGGACGCGTGGCGCCGGACGTGCCTTCGGTGTTCTTCGGCGACTCCCACCGCCTCAAGCAGGTGCTCATCAATCTCATCGGCAACGCCATCAAGTTCACCGACACGGGCGAGGTGTCCGTGGCCGTCACCCACGTCGGGCGCAACAACGGCGACATGACCCTGCGCCTGGCGGTCAGCGACACGGGCTGCGGCATCTCGCCGGAACTTCAGGAAAAGATCTTCGCACCCTTCTCCCAGGCCGACGCCTCGGTGACCCGTCGCCACGGCGGCACCGGCTTGGGCCTGACCATCTGCCGGCGTCTCGTGGAGCTCTTCGGGGGCGAGATCGGCGTGGAGAACAACGTCGACGGCGGGGCCGACTTCTGGGTCACGGTCAAGTTGCGGGTGGAAGCGGACGCGGAGAGCACCTGCGATCCCGCCGCGGACGTCGACCTGGGCGGGGGCCGGGTGCTCGTGGCCGAAAGCAGCCGCCGCCACCGCGGACGCCTGGTCGAGATCATGAAATCCTGGGACTTGAAACCCGACGCCGCCTCTTCGAGCGCCGAGGCCTGCGCCATGCTGGTCGCCGCCCGGGCCGAAGGCTCACCCTACAGTTGCGTGTTCTGCGAGCACGTGCCGCCCCAGATCGACAGCGCCGCCATCGCCGCCGCCGCCTCGGTGCCCGTCGTCATCATGGCGAGCCTGGGGCGCATGGGCGAGGCCCGGCTCACCGAGAACGAGCACGTCACGTGCCACCTCGTCCGGCCGGTGAAGCAGAAGGAACTGCTGCGCGCCGTGCGCCGCATGCACATCCAGAAGCCGACGGCCGAGAGGTACGGTGGTACGTCCCAGGTGGCCCAGGAGGCGGCCAGCGATCGCCTGCGGGTGCTCATCGCCGAGGACAACCCCATCAACCAGACGGTCGTGCAGAGGATCCTCGAGCGGAAGGGCCACGTGACGACCATCGTCGACAACGGCCGCGCCGCCCTCGAGGCCATGGAGGAAAAACGCTTCGACATCGTGCTCATGGATGTGCAGATGCCGGTCATGGACGGTCTCAAGGCCACGAGCCTCCTGCGCAAGCTCGAGGCCGAGCAGGGCGCCCGGCACATGCCGGTCATCGCGCTCACGGCCCACGCCATGGTGGGGGACCGGGAGCGCTGCCTGGACGCGGGCGCCGACGAGTACGTTTCCAAGCCCATCGACGCCAACGTGCTGCTGGCCACCATGACGGCATTGTTGGAGGGGGCGGAAACCGTCGAGACCTAGGGGCCCGTCACCTGACGACGAAGGCCTTGCGGGTCACGGGCCGTCCGTTTCACCCCACCGCCCCACCAGGTCCACCTCGACGCCGAGGTGGTCGCACACCCGTTGCACAATGAAGTCGACGAGGTCGTCCACCGTGCGCGGCCGGAGGTAGAAACCCGGCGCCGCGGGGATGTTCAGGGCGCCGCGGGCGCTCAACCTGGCCAGGTTCTCCAGGTGGTGGGTCGCCAGGGGTGTCTCCCGGGGCACGAGGATCAGGGGCCGACGCTCCTTGAGGCAGACATCCGCGGCCCGCAGCAGCAGGGTCTCGCTGGTGCCCGCGGCGATGCGGGCGGCCGTGCCCATGGAGCAGGGCACGACGACCAGGGGCCCGCCCTGGGCCGAACCGCTGGCCATGGGCGCGGTGAACTCGTCCCGGCCCCACACGCGCAGCCGACCGGGTCCCCGGGACATCAGGTCGGTGACGATCTCCTCCACCGGCCGTTCCAGCTCGACGGGCGCCGTCTGGGCCACGGCGCTCGAGTGCACCAGGTGGACGTCACGCCCGGCGCCGAGCAGCACCTCGACCAGGCGCACGCCGTAAACCAGGCCACTGGCCCCGGTCCAGCCCACACCGATGGCCGGCAACTGTCCCCGTGCGCTCACGCCAGCTTCCCCCCGACGATGTGGGCGATGCCGAAGGTCTGGCGCTCGATGAAAGCGTCGAGGAAGCCATGCTCGCCCAGCACCGCCGCGAACTCGCCGGGGGTCAGAAATTCATCCATGCTGCCGGGCAGGTAGGTGTAGGCGTCGCCGTCCCGTCCCACGAGGCGGCCCAGGGCGGGGACGACCGTCTTCAGCCCCCAACGCAGGGGACGCGCCACGCCGCGGGCGGTGCCCACCCCTGCGGGGTCGTCCCGGAAGAACTCCAGCACCAGAAGCTGGCCGCCGGGCCGCAGGACCCGGGCGATCTCGTCCAGGCCGCGCCGCACGTCGGCAAAGTTGCGCACGCCGAAGCCCACGGTCACCGCGGCCACGCTCGCCGAGGCGAAGGGCAGGGCCATGGCGTCGGCCGCCGCCAGGTGCAGATGCTCGGCGCCCTTCTTGCCCCGGCTGCCGGCGAGCATCTCGGGGCAGA
>JAUUZX010000030.1 GCA_030592025.1 bacterium
CGCACGACGCAGGGGGTCTCGCCGAGGCGCTGGCCGAAGATCACGCCGGCGAACAGCAGCAGGTTCTTGGTCCACTGACGCGGACGTAGGTTCTCGAAAAACGGGGCAAGGGGCGGCATCAGTAGGCATTCTCCCCGCGCAGCACGTGGTGGATGGTCATGAGCAGGATCTTCACGTCCAGCAGCAACGACCAGTTCTCGATGTAATACAGGTCGTACAGAGTGCGTTCCTCAACGCTCGTGTTGCCGCGCAGCCCATGCACCTGCGCCCAGCCCGTCAAGCCCGACTGGACCCGGTGCCGCTCGAAGTAACGGGGCATCTCGCGGGCGAACTTCTCGACGAAGACGCGGCGCTCGGGGCGCGGCCCCACCAGGCTCATGTCCCCCAGCAACACGTTCCACAGCTGGGGCAATTCGTCGAGGCTGAAGCGACGGAGCGTGCCACCGAGGCGGGTGACCCGCGGGTCGTCCTCGGTGGTCCACACGGGACCGCTCGCCACCTCGGCGTCGGCGCGCATGGTGCGGAACTTCACCATACGAAACTCGTGCCCGTCGCGCCCGATGCGCTCCTGGCGGTAGAAAACGGGCCCGGGCGACGACAGCTTCACCAGCAGCGCAAGAACGGCGAGCACCGGCGACAACGCCAGCAACCCGAGACCCGTCGCCACCAGGTCGAAGGTGCGCTTCACCAGCCGGTCCACGCCACTGAGGGCCTCTTCCCTGACCGAGATGAAGGGCAGCCCGGCGATTTCCTTCAAGCGCATGCGGCTCGTGTGCAGGGAGAAGAGGTCCGGCACGAACTGGAGATCGACGTTGAGGTTGACCAGGTCGACCGCCACCCGCCTCACCAGGGGCAACTGGTCGAAGGGCAACGTGAGGATGACGAGATCGATGTCGTGGGCCAGCACGATATCCCGGACCCTGTCCACCTCCCCCAGCAGCGGTGGTTCGGGCAGGTCACGTACCTGCCCCCGGCGCCCCCGGGCGTCGAGCACGGACCCGGCCGCGGTGGCCTCCCCGGACGCTTCGGACCCCCCATCCCCCGGCACCCGCAGCCAACCCACGGGGCGCAGGGCCAGACCCGGCAACTCGTGGAACGCCCGCAACAACCGGCCACGCATGGGGCTCTCGCCCACGAGCAGGGTGCGGGTCGTGGCGACGCCCCGCTGCAGCACGCTCCTGAGCAGCACCCGCGCCAGCACCCGCCCGATGGTCAGGAAGATGAACGTCGACAGGAAGAACAGGCCGAAGAACGAGCGGCTGAAGGTGAGCCCCCGCAGGAAAAAGGCCAGGGCCAGCACGAGCAGCGACCCCAACACCACGCCCTTGAAGAGGCCCACGAGATCGTCCGCGATGGTGCGTCCGCCCCGTGCCGTGTACATGCCCATGGCGTAGTAGATGATGAAGAAGATCAGCGCGACGACCGTGCCCGCCGCCAGATACATGCCGAAGGGAGGCACGCCCAGGGGCACCAGCCAGATGTCGCTGTAGAACCGGAGCCAGTAGGTGGCCAGGAAGGCCGCCTGCAGCATGACCATGTCCACCGCGATGAGGACGACCGCTTCCAGCACGTGGCCGCGGCCGCGGCCGGCGGTGGTCGTGCTGTCCCCCGAGGCGGACCCGTTGGTGGTCGGCAGGTCGGTCATGACGCTCCCTCCCCGGAATTTGCCGCCGCCATGGCGCCGGTTTGCTCACGCCAGGCCTCGGCCAGGGCCCCCAAGAGGTTCTCCCGGAATCGCGCCGTGGCGAATTTCCGCGCGTGGGCGACCATGGCCGCCTCGTCCCAGACCCCGTCCAGCGCCGGGTCGGCCAAAGCCTCTGCCACCGCCGCTGCGGACTGCTCGTCGAAGAACACGCCGTTCAGCCCCTCGCGCAAGGTATCCAGCGCCCCGCCCGCTCGGAAGGCGACGACCGGTCGTCCCGCCGCCGTGGCCTCGAGGGGTGTGATCCCGAAATCCTCCAGCCCCGGGAAGACGAAGCAGCGGCAGTGCCCATACCAGGCCGGCAGATCCTCGTCGGAAACCGCACCCAGGAAATGCACCCGACCCGGACCCGACGCTCCGGCCGCCAGGGTCTCCAGCCGCGTCCGCTCCGGCCCACTACCGGCGACGACGAGGTTTCGTCCCGCCGCGACGGCCCCCAGCACGGCCAGGTCGATGCGCTTGTAGGGCACGAGGGCCGACAGCACGAAGTCGTAGCTCCCGGTGGTGAAACCGTCCGGGCAGGGCAGACGGCCGGCGCCATGGAAACGGTCGACCTCCACCGGCGGGTGCACGACGCGCACCGCATCCTCCGGGACGCCGTACCACTCCAGGATCCGGCTCCGCACGATGGTCGAGTTGGCCAGCCACCGGTGCACCCGCGGCGCCGTCTCCCGGTCCCAGCGGCGCAGGCGGGCGGCCTGCCACGCGATGACCCCACGCAGGGGTGCGGGCTTGTCGCCGAAGTAGTCGTCGAAGCGGTCCCAGACGTAGCGCATGGGGGTGTGGCAGTAGCACACCGACAAGGCGTCCCGCGCGGGCACGACCGCCTTGGCCACGCAGTGGCTGCTGCTGAAGACCAGGTCGTAGGCCGACAGATCGAAACTCTCGATGGCCCTCGGGAACAGGGGCAAAGCCCAGCGGTAGATCCGCGGCGCCAGCGGGATCCTCTGCACGAAGGACGTGATGATGCGGCGTTTCTCGATGGTGGGGCTCACGGAGCCCGGCACATGGAGCAGGGTGAAGAGATCGGCGTCGGGGAAGATCGAGGCCATGACATCAAGGCACTTCTCGCCGCCCCGCATGCCCGTGAGCCAGTCGTGGACGAGGGCCACCCGGAGGCCGGACGGCAACCCCGCGGCCGACGCATCAGCCATCGTCGCCCATCCAGCTTTCGAGGACCATGCACAGCACGTGGCCCAGGGTGATGTGGATCTCCTGGATCTTGGGGGTGCTGGTGCTGGGCGCGACCAGGGCTCCGTCCACCAGGGGCAGCAGGCGCCCGCCGTCACCGCCGAGGAAACCGTGGACCCGCAGTCCCTGCTCATGGGCGGTCGTCGCCGCCTCGACGCAGTTGGCCGAGTTGCCCGACGTCGAGATGACCAGCAGCACGTCCCCGGCGCGGCCGATGGCCTCCACCTGGCGGGCGAAGATGCGGTCGAAGCCGTAGTCGTTGCCCACCGCCGTGAGCACGGACGTGTTGGTGGTCAGCGCGATGGCCGCGTAACCGGGGCGCTCGGCCAGGAAGCGGCCGGCGAGTTCGGCGACGATGTGCTGGGCATCGGCCGCGCTGCCGCCGTTGCCGCAGACGAGGAACCGACCGCCCCCACGCCACGCCGCGACCACATCGGCTGCCAGTCCGGTGACCGCCGCCAGGTGGGTGTCGTCCAGGCGCGCGAGGACCGCTTTCAAATCGTCGATGGCCCCCTTGAAGTGGGCAGCCGCCAGGTCCTGGTCTTGCCGGTTCGGCTCCGTCGCCATGGGTTCGTTCGCCTTCCCCGGCCCCGTTGGGGGCCGCCGCGGACTCAAGGGTGCTGGGCCCGGCCACTGGCCAGGAGTTCGAGGTACCGGCCCAGGGCGTCCTCCCAGGCCGGACGCTTCGGGCACCCGGCCGCTTCGAGGCGCCGGCTGCGCAGGACCGAACATCCCGGCCGCACGGCAGCCGTGGGGTACACGTCGCTGCCGCAAGCCTCGACGCGTTCCGGATCGGCGCCGCAGCCCCGGGCGATCTCCCGGGCAAACTCGTGCCAGGTGCAGGCACCGCTATTGGCCCCGTGGAAGATACCACGCTCCCGTCCCGTGACAAGGAATGCCATGACATCGGCCAGGTCGGGCGCGAAGGTCGGGCACCCCCGCTGGTCGGCGACGACCCGCAGGGTCTCCCTTTCCCCCAACAGTCGGCGGATGGTCTTGACGAAGTTCACGCGACCGTCGCCGAAGAGCCAGCTCGTGCGGATGATCTGCCAGGGTGTGGTCAGCGCCGCAACGGATTCCTCGGCCCGGGCCTTGGTCCAGCCGTAGTGATTCACGGGGTCCCGCGGGTTGTCCTCGTCGTAGCCCCCATCGTTGCCGCGCCCGTCGAAGACGTAGTCGGTGCTGACGAAGGTCAGCCCCACGCCCCCTTCCTCGCAGCATCCGGCCAGGTTCGCCGTGGCCCCCGCGTTGGCGGCCAGGGCTTCGTCGCGATGGGATTCGGCGCCGTCCACGTCGGTCCAGGCGGCGCAGTGCACGACCCACTCGGGAGAGGTCCGTGCGACGAGATCGGCGACGGCGCCGGCGTCGGTGAGATCGGCGTCGGGCAGGTCGACCCCCGTCACCTGGTGCTCCCCGGTGAAACGCTCCACGACCGCCGCGCCCAGCATGCCGGCCGCTCCGGTGACCAGGACCTTCACGATCTCTCCTCGTCGTTGGTGCTCGCGCCGTCGTCCGGATGGTCCGGATCATCCGGGCGTGTCGCCCGCATGGCCTTCACCGCCAGGCCGACATCGAAGCCCCGGCCCTGCAGGTAGCGGATGACCTTCGCCTCCGCCTTGCGGTCCACCGGCCCCCGGAGACGCCGCCACCGCGCCGCCGCCGCCCGCTCGGCCAGGTCCCCTTCGGACTCCCGGTCGAGGGCATCTTTGGCGGCATCCCGGGCCACCGCCGGAGCGATGCCCTTCTGCCGCAGCTTGGTCTCCAGATACCATCGGCCCACCGCCTTGCCGCCCAAGGCGTCCCGGCACCAGGCGTCGGCGTAGGTGCGGTCGGAATATAGTCCCTGCGCGGCCATCTGTTCCAGGACGGCATCGATCGCCGCCGCAGGGAGCCCCTCCTCCACGAGCTTGCGCCGAACACGGGCCGGCGGCACGAGGCGACGGTCGAGGATGCTGAAGATGCGGCGAGCCGCCTGCTTGCGGGACGCCGCGGCCCGCACCGCAACCAGCAGGTCACCACCGATCACGCCACCGGGCTCGGGCAGATCCGACGGCACCGCGTCGGGCGCCAGTTCCAGATCCTCGCCCCCCTCCAGGACCAGCACGACCGATCCCTGCTCCCGGTGCACAGCCAGAAGCAGCCGGCCCGTGGCCGGCTGCTTCCCGTGAGCGCCTGAATCTGTCACGGCCATGTCAGCCGCGCTTCGCCACGGGTTTCGCGCTTTCGGTCCGCGCCACCGCGGCCTTGCCGCCAGCCTGGGCCACCGCGGCCTTGGCCTCGGGAGTGGCCTCCGGCGTCTCCACCTCCGCCTTCTTGCCGATGCCGTAGTGCTCGAAGACCAGGACCTTGATCTTCTCGTACAGGTCCTTGTTCTCCTTGAGGAAGATGCGCACGTTCTCGCGCCCCTGCCCCAGACGTTCCTCGCCGAAGCTGTACCAGGCGCCGGACTTCTGGATGATCTCGGCCGCCACGCCCAGATCGATGAGGTCGCCCTCCTTGCTGATGCCCTCGCCGTAGAGGATGTCGAATTCCGCCTTCTTGAACGGCGCCGCGACCTTGTTCTTCACGACCTTGACCCGCACCTGGTTGCCGACGATCTCCTCGCCCTGGGTGATGGCGCCGATGCGGCGGATGTCCAGCCGCGCCGAGGCGTAGAACTTCAGGGCGTTGCCACCGGTCGTCGTCTCGGGGTTGCCGAACATGACACCGATCTTCATGCGGATCTGGTTGGTGAACATGACCATGGTGTTGGTCTTGTTGATGGCGCCGGCGAGCTTCCGCAGGGCCTGGCTCATGAGCCGCGCCTGCAGGCCCACGTGGGCGTCGCCCATCTCGCCCTCGATCTCCGCCCGCGGCACCAGCGCCGCCACCGAGTCGATGACGACGATGTCGACCGCGCCCGAACGCACGAGCATCTCGACGATCTCCAGGGCCTGCTCACCCGTGTCCGGCTGGCTCACCAGGAGGTTGTCGATGTCGACGCCCACCTTGCGGGCGTAGATGGGGTCGAGGGCGTGCTCGGCGTCGACGAAGGCCGCCGTACCGCCGGCCTTCTGGCAGTTGGCGATGACCGACAGGCACACCGTCGTCTTGCCGCTGCCCTCGGGGCCGTAGATCTCCACCACGCGGCCCTTGGGCAGGCCGCCGATCCCCAGGGCGATGTCCAGGGACAGGCTGCCCGTGGAGATGGCCTCGATCTGGTCGTAGATCTTGTTGTCACCGAGCAGCATGATCGAGCCCTTGCCGAACTGCTTCTCGATCTGCGCCCTGGTCAACTCGAGGGCCTTGGCCCGGTCGTCTTTCTTGTTCAGCGCCATGCTTGTCATCTCCTTCGGCGGCCCGGCAATTCTTCCCGGATGTATTTCATCCGGGAGGATGAGCCCGGCCGACCTGCTGAAAACAGAAAATGAAGTCGTCCGTGACGGAAGCGATGCCGCGCTGTGGACCCTCGTACGGCGCCAAGATAGCACGAACACTCATGGGGGTGCAAATGGTTTTATTCGCCTTTTTTTCGCATGCGCCAAAAACCCAGATCCCGGTGCTGCGGGCCCCCCGCCCCCAGCTCCGACGCCACCAGGGCAAAGCCATCCACCATCACTTCCGGCAGGCCAGACAAGTCAATGCCCCGCAATGTGTTGATGGTTGCCCCATCCAGTGGGGCCTTCACCCTCGCCAAGGTCAGGTGCGCGCGTAGGGGCCTAGTGTCCTGGGGACCCTCGGGCCAGGTCGCGGCCACGATACTCCGGAGATCCCGGGCCAAGGCAGCAGTGCGTCCGTCGTCCTCCATATGCAGGAACAGGACCCGCGGCCGGGACAGGTTCGGGAAGGCGCCCAGCCCCCCCGGACGGAGCCTGTGGGGTGCGCGGTCCGCTGCCCCGGGGAGCGCTCTCTGCAGGGCTTCCAGCCGTTCCCCGGGCCACTCGCCCAGGAACTGGAGGGTGAGGTGCCAGGTCGCGGGCCCGGTCCAGCGCAGGGGCAACCGGCGTGCCCCTTCGTCAAGGCGGGATGACAGCGCCGCGCAGAAATCCTCCCCCGGGTGGACGGCCAGGAAGACCCTCACCGGTCGCCGCGCCAGGAGTCGATGGCGCGCCAGGGCGAGGCGTCGTCGCCGAACTCCAGCACACGGCGCAGGGCGTCCAGGGCCGCCGCCACCGTGAGTCGACGGTTGTGCGCCCGGTCGGCGGGGAACCGGTAGCGCCGGGCGTGGACGCCGCCGGGGCCGGCCACAGCGACCCAGGTGGTGCCGACGGGCTTGTCGGCGGTGCCGCCGCCCGGCCCGGAAATGCCGCTCACGGCCAGGGTGTGGTCGACGCCGAAACGCCGACGGCAGCCGGTGGCCATGGCCCGCACCGTCTCCTCGCTCACGGCGCCGAACGTCGCCAGGGTTGGGGCCGGCACATCCAGTTGGGCGGTCTTGACGGTGTCAGCGTAGGCCACGATGCCCCCGCGCACGGCGGACGACGCCCCCGCCGGGTCCGTGAGGCGCCCGGCGATGAGCCCGGCGGTGCAGGACTCGGCCGTGGCGACGGTCCGTCCCCGCTCCTGGAGGAGCCTCAGCACCGTCTCGGGCAGGGTCGCCCGCTCACGGCTAAAAACGATATGGGCCAGGACCCGATCGACCTCGACCGCCACCTCGTCGAGAGCGTCGTCCCGCGCGCCCGCCGGAGCCGCGACCCGCACATCCGCCCCCCAGGAGGTCAACCACCAGGACCAGCGCAGGTCCGGCCAGGCCGCCCTCACCGGGGCGCAGGCCTCCACCAACGCCAGTTCCGCCACCTGCGCCGTCCGCCACAGGCGCGTCGGCGGGGCGGTGGGCATGGCGCCCTCCTCCTCGAGTTGCGCCAACACCGGAGGCAACAGCCCCTCCAACTCGGCGGGTACCCCCGGCAGGAGGACGATCGTCCGCCCGCACAACCGCCCCACCAGGCCCGGCGCCGAACCGACAGGGTTGGCCACCGGCGTGAGCCCGGCCGGCACCTCGGACTGGCGCTCGACCCCCGCGCGCATGCGCAGACCACGGCGGCGCCAGCGCTCCTCGAGCCGGGACCGCAAACCGGCGTCGACCTCCAGCGGCACCCCCGCCCAGGCGGCCACGGCGTCGCGGGTGAGATCGTCGGGGGTGGAGCCCAGGCCGCCGGTCACGAAAACCAGATCCCCCTCGGCCGTGGCATCGAGAGCCGCGGCGATGGCGTCGGCCCGGTCGGGCACCAACCGGACCTCGGCCACGGGAGCGTCCCAGGGGGCCAGAGCCCGCTGGATGCACCCGCTGTTGGTGTCGGTCGTCCGGCCCTCCAGGAGTTCGTCGCCGACAGCCACGATGCGCACCGGCAGGGAGCTCACATCCCCCATCCCATCAGGCGGATCGTCGCGTGGGTGGCGGCGCAGGCCAGCACCCCCGCGCCCAGGTCGTCGACCATGATGCCCAGGCCTCCGCCCAGCTTCTCCAGTCGGCGTACGCCGAAAGGCTTGAGGATGTCGAAGAGACGGAACCAGAAGAACCCCGCCAACCAGCCCAGGGGACCCGCCGCCACACCCAGGTAGGTGACGATCATGCCCGCGATCTCGTCGATGACCACCAGCGAGGGGTCCTCACCGTGGAGTTTCTCCAGGTCGTCCGCCACCTTGATCCCCACCAGGGTGACGCCGACCAGCAGCGCGAACTGGCCCCAGAGGGGGACCGGCCCCAGCCAGGTCCAGCTCGCCCACCAGAGCACGGCCCAGGCGAAGCTGGCCACGGTGGCGGGGGCGAAGGGCGCGAAGCCCGTGCCGAAGAAGGTGCCGATGGTGTAGAGCAGGGGGCGCGGCATGGGGGTCCTTTCGGAGCAGGTGCAGCCCGGCGCGAAGCGGGGCGAAGACGGCCACCATGATACAGCCCGGCGGCCCCGGGGCCAAGGCTCGTCGGAACGGCTCGTCGACCCATGCAAAAGGACCGCGCCGCTGCAGCGACGCGGTCCCGGCAACGATTGCAAGGGATGTCAGGGCTGGCTGTCGGGCGCCGCCCAGGCCGGAACGACCC
>JAUUZX010000498.1 GCA_030592025.1 bacterium
GCCCGCGCGGCTGCTCCGTCACCGGAGCATCCTTGCGAAGCCAGCCCCGCGTCGCAGCCTCGGAGGATGACGATGCCGGTCCGTGCGCCGTTCGGTGTCGTTGCGGGGGGGGGGTGCCGGACTTTGCGGCGATCGGCGATATCCGGCAGAAGAAGGAGCGTTTCTTCGGCTACCTCCTGCCCCTGGTGGAGGACGAGAACCGGAGGCTGCTCGACCTGCGGCGGCGCTTGGGCTACATCCGTGACCACCTGCGCTGGCGGCGGCCCCTGGACGCGGAGGACCTGCGTTGGCTGTGCGGCGTGGCCAAGGAATTCCGTGTGGAAAGTGTCGACCCGACGTCGGGTGAGTTCTGGAGCGACTTGCTGAGCCGCGTCGACGCGCTGCCGACGGAGCTCGTCCTGGTCCAGGCGGCCAACGAGTCGGCCTGGGGCACGTCGCGCTTCGCCCGGGAGGGCAGCAACTACTTCGGCCAGTGGTGTTTCCGACGGGGTTGCGGCATGGTGCCGGCGGCCCGGCCCCCGGGTGCGACCTACGAGGTGGCGCGGTTCCCGTCGACCAGCGCTTCAGTGGTCAGCTACATGCGCAA
Organism: bacterium; assembly: GCA_030592025.1. The sequence goes on from JAUUZX010000498.1 coordinate 587, forward strand.
CCTGAACACGGGGTACAGCTACCGGGATCTGCGGAGAATCCGTGCCGACCTGCGGGGGAACGGCCATGGGGTCGAGGCCGAGGACCTGGTTGTCGGGCTGCGCCCCTACTCGGCCCGGGGCAAGGCCTACATAGACGAGATCATGGCCATGTTGCGGCACAACGCCGAGGTCATCACCGAGGTGCGGTCGCGTCTCACCGTTGCGAGGGTTTCCTCATGAGCTTCTTGACACGTACCCGGCTGGCCGCCCTGGCGGCGGAGCGGATCCTCGTGCTGGACGGGGCCATGGGGACGATGATCCAGACCCACGGACTGGACGAGGACGCGTTCCGGGGTGAACTCCTGGTCGACCATCCCCATCCCCTCAAGGGCAACAACGACCTGCTCTGCCTCACCCGCCCCGACGTGATCAGCGGCATCCACGAGTCGTACCTGGCCGCCGGCGCGGACATCGTCACCACCAACACCTTCAACGGCACGTCGGTTTCCCAGCAGGATTACGGCACGGCCCACCTCGTGCGGGACATCAATCTGGCGGCGGCGCGTCTGGCCCGGGAAGCGGCGGACGCGGCCACGGCCCGCACCCCCGGGCAACCGCGTTTCGTTGCCGGGTCCCTGGCGCCCACCAACCGCACCTGCTCGATCTCGCCGGACGTGAACGACCCGGCCCACAGGAACATCACCTTTGCCGAACTGGTTAGGGCCTACGGCGAGGCAGCGGAGGCCCTGCTCGAGGGGGGCGTCGACATCCTCATGGTCGAGACGGTCTTCGACCCGCTGAACGCCAAGGCGGCGGTCTTCGCCCTGGACGAGGTGCTGCGCCGCAGCGGCAGGGTCGACGTGCCGGTGTGGGTGTCGGGCACCATCACCGACGCCAGCGGCCGCACCCTCACGGGCCAGACCCCCGAGGCCTTCTGGATCTCCCTGCGCCACGCCGACCCGGCCGTCTTCGGCCTCAACTGCGCCCTGGGCGCCACGGCCATGCGGCCCTTCGTCGAGGAGGTCGCCGCGGTGGCGGACACCCTCGTCTCGGCCCACCCCAACGCCGGCCTGCCCAACGAGATGGGCGGCTACGACGAGACGCCGGAGCAGACCGCCGCCATCCTGGGCGAGTTCGCCGAGGCGGGGCTGCTGAACATCGTCGGCGGCTGCTGCGGCACGACGCCCGAGCATATTGCCGCCATCGCCGCGGCCGTGGACGGGGTACCGCCCCGTCGGGTACCGGCGCCGCGTCGGGTCACGATGCTCGCGGGTCTCGAGCCCCTGGTGATGGACGACGACAGCCTCTTCGTGAACGTGGGCGAACGCACCAACGTGGCGGGCAGCCGCCGCTTCGCCCGGCTCATTCGCGATGACCGCTGGGAGGAGGCCCTCGAGGTCGGCCGCCAGCAGGTCAGGGGCGGCGCGCAGATCGTCGACGTGAACATGGACGACGCCATGCTCGACGCCCCGGCGGCCATGGCCACCTTCCTCAACGTGCTGGCGGGCGACCCGGAGATCGCCCGGGTGCCCGTGATGATCGACTCGAGCGACTGGGCGGTCCTCGAGGCGGGATTGCAGAGGATCCAGGGCAAGGGCGTCGTCAACTCGATCAGCCTCAAGGACGGCGAGGACGAATTCCGCCGCCGCGCCCGCCTGGTGCGGCGCTACGGCGCGGCGGCCATCGTCATGGCCTTCGACGAGCAGGGGCAGGCCGACACCCTGGAACGGCGGCGCGAGGTCATCACCCGGGCCTGGCGGATCCTCGTGGAGGAGGAGGCCTTCCCGCCGGGGGACATCATCTTCGACCCCAACGTTTTTGCCGTGGCCACGGGCCTGCCCGAGCACGCGAGCTACGCCCAGGACTTCATCGCCACCTGCCGCTTCATCAAGGAGACCATGCCCGGCGCGCGGATCTCCGGGGGCATCAGCAATCTCAGTTTCAGTTTCCGGGGCAACGACAC
>JAUUZX010000050.1 GCA_030592025.1 bacterium
CGAGTTTCTCCATCAGGCCGGCGACGCGTGCGACGCCCCGCACCTCGGGTTCGAGCAGGTCGGCGCCGATCCGCAGCCGTTCGCCCGCTTCGATGATGATGAATCCCTCGTCACCGATCGTGTCCAGGGCGTTGCGGAAAGCGCGGTAGGCGTCGGTGAAGTTGACGTGACCGGCGGGATAGAGGGCGCCGCTCGTGAGCAGTCGGTCGAACAGCAGCATCATCTCGGCGGTGGTGTCCGCCGTGCTCGTGGGTCCGGCGAGACTCGTGATCCCGGCGAGATCCGTGGGCTTGTTGACAACTGCAGGCAAGGCGAACTCCCTCGTCCAACCGAACCGGGCGCGCCGTGGGCGCACGGAGGGCTATCTCCGACCATCGGTATCGGCCATGGGGAGGGTGACCTGAACAGAAAGCGCCGCCAAACGGGGCCAGAGGCCCGATAAGGGCCGTTCAAGACCCGTCGGGTCAGCCTGCCTGCTGGCGCTGCCGCTCGTGGCGGGGCAGGGTCAGGGTGGGGTCGCGCCGGATACGTGCCTTCTGCAGGAAGAATACGCCCGCCCAGATACCGATGCCGACCATGTCGACCGCCAGGTCCGGCAGGGGCACATGCAGCGCGGCGTGGACGATGCCGGGGAAGAAGAGGATCACCGTGGCCACCGCCATCAGCACCCATTCGACCACGTTCATGCCGCAGGAGAGGTAACCCATGGTGAGGCTGCCGAAGGCGACGGTCGCCAGGGTGATCGTCAGCCAGGTCATGGCGATGGTGATGAAGTCGCCGTCGAGCAGATAGCCGCGGCTGTAGGCGAAGAGGAAGGGCCCGATGTACAGGAATTTGGCAAACTTGAAGCTTGTCCAGCCGGTCTTCCAGGGATCGGAGCCGGCGATGGCCGCACCGGCGTAGGCAGCCACGCACACCGGTGGCGTGATGTTGGAGTCTTGGCTGAACCAGTAGACGATCATGTGGGACGACACCATCACCCATGGCACGTGCTGGATGAGTTGTCGGTCGACCTCCATGTCGCTCAGGGGCACGCCGAAGTGGTGCAGGGCGATCATCTTCGAGACCGAGCCCACGGTGAGCACGGCGGTGATGAGGTAGGCGGCCGTCACGGGCACGCCCATGCCCAGGACCAGCGACGCGATGCCGATCAGGAGGATGGCCACGGGCAGGAAACCGCCCGAAAGGCTGATGATGATGTCCGAGAATTTCAGGCCGATGCCCGACAGGCTGATGGTGCCCACGATGATGCCGATGACGCCCACGGTCGCGCCGATGATGAGGGTGTTGCGGCCGCCCTCGATCATGGCGTCGCGGATTTCGCGCCAGCCCATCTTGTGGTCCGGCGTGAACCAACTGACCCCGATGCAACTGACGGTGGCCACCACGGCGGAGAAGCCGGCGCTCTTGCCCATGAGCATCATCACGACGATGATCACCAGCGGAGCCGCCAGGAACCATTCCTTCCGCAGGATCTCCCAGGCCGTGGGGGCGTTGGGGTCGTCGATGCCGTACAGGCCGTAGCGCTTGGCCTCGAAGTGGATCATCACGAACACCGACAGGAAGTACATGATCGCCGGGAAGATGGCGATCTTCATGATCGTGATGTAGGGGATCTCCGTCATCTCGGCCATGAGGAAGCCGCCCGCGCCCATGATGGGGGGCATGAACATGCCGCCGATGGAGGCTGCGGGTTCGATGGCGCCGGCCACGTGGGGCCGGAAGCCGGCCTTCTTCATCATGGGGATGGTGAAGGCGCCCGTCGAGACCGTGTTGGCGATGGCCGAGCCGCTCACCGAGCCGAAGAAGCCCGACGCGATGACGGCGACCTTGGCCGGGCCGCCCACGCTCTTGCCGGCGAGGGCCAGGGGCACGTCGATGAAGAAGCGGCTGGCGCCCGAGGCCTTCAGGAACGAGCCGAAGAAGATGAACAGGATCACGTAGGTCACGAGCACGTCGGCCATGATGCCGAAGATGCCGTCCTGGCTGTAGTACAGGAAGTTCATGGCGCGGGTGAAACGGAAACCATCATGGGCGAAGGGCTCCAGCCAGGAGATGTTCTCGAGCAGGTTGCCCCACATGAGGTAGGCCAGGAAGCCCAGGCCGGCCATGGTCATGCTCATGCCCAGCACGCGCCGGGCGGCCTCGAGGGAGACGAGGATACCGACGACGGCGACGAAGGTGTCGAGGTTCGTCTCCGATCCCATGCGGTAGTTCAGGTTCTCGTATTCGAGGATCCAGTAGCCCACCGCTGCGACGGAGATGAGGGCCATCACCATGTCCGAGATGGAGGGGCGGTCCTTGCGCGAGTTCTTCGTCATGGGGTACGCGAGGAAGACCATGACGAAGGTGACGAGGACATAGATGCCCTTGTGGAACTGGGTGGCCACGGGCTGGACGCCCGAGTTGTACATGTAGAAGAACACCATGAAAATGCCCAGGCCCGCCGTGAAGGCGTACCAGAACCGGCTCAACGCCCGCCCGGATTTCGAGTCCTTCTCGACGAGTTCGTCGAGTTTCTCCTGGTCCGCATCGCTAAGGATTTCCTCGGCAGGGGAGGGGCGATCGTGCTCGTCGGTCATGGTGTGATCTCCAGATTCTGCCGGTGGGCGATGGACGCGGGGAGGGTGTGCCTCCCCGCGTCCGTAGAACGAAAGGCCTCTACTTCAGGTTGGCGGGTACCGTCTTGCCCATCTCTTCCCAGAACTTCACGGCGCCGGGATGCAGGGGGATCGACGCTCCGTCGAAGGCATTCTCCAGGGTCATGGTCTTGAAGGTCTTCTTGGCCGCGACCATGGCCTCCATGCCCTCCGGGCTCCACAGCTTCTTCATGATGCCATAGACGATGTCCGCGGGGATCTTCTCGTTGGCGCAGAGGAAGGTGGCGTCCTGGAAGGACGAGACGGCGGGCATGCCCTCGCCGTACGTACCGGCGGGGATCTCCATGGGGATGTAGGAGTAGGCGCTGTAGAAGTCGGTGTTGGTGGCGTCGACGCCCACGTTGATCAGTTTGATGTCGATCTGGACGGAGGCCTCGATGATCGAGCGGTTGGGGTAGCCCACGAGCACCCAGAAGGCGTCGATCTTGCCGTCCTTGAAGGCGCTGGCGGCCGAGGAGTAGCCCAGGAACTGGGGCTTGAACTCGTCCCAGACACCGATGTGGCGGAAAAAGCGTTCCGCGCTGGCGGCGGCGCCGCTACCGGCGTTGCCGACGGCTACGCGCTTGCCCTTGAGGTCCAGGGCGGTATTGAAATCGCTGTTTGCGCGGACGACCAGCTGGGCCGGGGCGCCGTACAGGAAGCCCATGGCCCGCAGACCGTCGTACTTGTTCTCATCCTTGGGCAGCAGGCCGGCGCGGCCCAGGGCCGAATCCACGGCGTAGCACAGACCGAAGTCGCTCTCACCGGAGCTCACGCGCTTGACGTTCTCCACCGAACCACCGGAACCCACGGCCGAGACCTTGATGCCTTCCATGTTCTTGGGGAGGTACACCGCCATGGCGTTGGCGAAGGTGTTGAAGGTGCCGCCGGTCGGGCCTCCACCCACCTTGGCCTTGAATTTTTCCGCGGCCATGGAGTCGGCCGGGGCGAGGGCGAGGGCGATAATGGCAAGGGCGCCGAGGCAAATCAGTGTCTTCCGCATGGACGATCCTCTCTTTCCGTTGGCAGGGGTCGGGTCCAACAACCGGCTCACCCTATGGGAGGGTCTGTCCTTATGTCAATAGTTCATTAATTGCAAATGATTGCAAGGAAAGACGATGACAGGTTCCCGAAACCACGGTTTCGTGGTATCAAACCATCATGAACGAGCAACGCGCCATTCTGCACGTGGACATGGACGCCTTCTACGCCTCGGTGGAGGTGCTGGACGACCCGACCCTGGCCGGCAAGCCCGTCATCGTGGGGGGGACGCCCGAGGGCCGGGGGGTCGTCGCCGCCGCCAGCTACGAGGCCCGTCGTTTCGGCGTGCGCAGCGCCATGAGCGCAGCAAAGGCCCGCCGCCTCTGCCCCGACGGCGTGTTCCTGCGGGGCCGCATGGAGCGCTACGCCGAGGTCTCCAGCGCCCTCTTCGACCTGTTGCGGGAGTTCACACCCCTGGTTGAGCCCCTCTCCATCGACGAGGCTTTCCTGGACGTCACCGGTTGCCGGCGGCTCTTCGGCCCGCCGGAAGCCCTGGCACGTCGCATCAAGGAGCACATCACCGCCGAGTTGGGCCTGACCGCCTCGGTGGGCGTGGCCCCCAACAAGTTCCTGGCGAAGCTGGCCAGCGACCTTGAGAAGCCCGACGGTCTGGTCGTCGTGCCCCGGGATGATGTGCCCGGATTCCTGGCGCCCCTGGAGGTCACCCGTCTGTGGGGGGTGGGCCCGGCGTCCGCCCGCACCCTGAATGGCCTCGGCATCGCCACCATCGGCGACCTGCTGGCCCATCCGCGCCGTGACCTCATCGACCGCTGGGGCGACCACGCCCACCACCTGCTCAACCTGGCGGTGGGGCAGGACAACCGCCCGGTCGTGCCGGACCACGAGGCCAAGTCCATCGGCAACGAGACGACCTTCGCCGAGGACATCGCCGACCAGGAGCACCTCGAGGAGATCCTCGATCAGCTGGTGGACAAGATCGCCCGCCGGGTGCGCCGGCAGGGTCTCAAGGCCCGCACCTTGACCCTCAAGGCCCGTTACGTCGATTTCGAGACCCACACACGAAGCGTGACCCTGCCCGACCCCGCCGACGGGACCGTGGTGTTCCGGGAGGCTGCCCGGGACCTGCTGCGCCGCCGCCTCGGCCGGCAGGGGCGCCCCCTGCGCCTGCTGGGGGTGACCGCGTCCAACCTCGTGGGCGAGGCGGCCCAGGGCCAGCTCTTCACCGATCCGGCCCACGAGCACCAGCAGACCCTCGACCGCATGATGGACCGGGTCCACGATCGCTTCGGCGCCAAGCTGCGCCGGGGGTGGGGCCGCGACCGCTAGTCCGACATCCGGGAAATCCTCATTAAGTTAAAGACCCAACGTAGTGCGACGATAACCGAAGCACGTAGTCACGGCACGCCGCCGTGGGTCGTCCCTATCGGAGAACCGGGGGAGCGCTTCCATGTCCGTCGATCGCGTCAAGGCCCGCATCATGACCGTCATGCGCAATCTGCCGCCCTTGCCGGAAGTCACCCGGCAGTTGCTGGCGATCATGCGCGACGAGGCCTCGTCCGCCAACGATGTGGCCAAGGTCCTTTCGAGCGACCAGGCCCTGGCGGGCAAGGTCCTCAAGCTGGCCAACTCGTCCTTCTATGGCGTGCCCAACGAGGTCACGACCATCAGCCGCGCCGTGGTCATCATGGGCTTCACGGGGATCCGGAACATGGCCCTTGGCCTGGGTTCCGCCGCCGCCCTGCGCAAGATGGACAGCAAGGTCGACATGAACGCCTTCTGGGCCCACGCCATGGCCAACGCTGCCGCGGCGCAGGTCCTGGCCCCCTACATGCAGCGTCGGATGGATCCGGAAGAGGCCTTCCTGGCGGGTCTCATGCACGACATCGGGGCCTACGTGCTGGCCGCCGCCGTGCCCGATGAGTACCAGGCCGTCATGGATGACCACACCGGCGACCGCCAGGAGCGGGAACATCGCCTCATCGGTTTCACCCACTCCCAGATCGGGCAGGGCCTGCTCAAGTTCTGGGAACTGCCCGAGCCCTTCTGCGACGCCGCGCGGTACCACCACGACGTGGACAAGGCCACCGCCGGGGAGCAGCCCCTGACCAACCTCGTGGCCCTGGCCGACATCCTGGCCTGCATCCACGGTGGCGACTTCGAGTCCCCCGCCACGGAGACGGATCTGAGCCGCCTCATGAGCGCCGCGGGCCTCAGCGCCGACAACCTCATGCAGGGCATGCAGGGCATGGACGCCAAGATCGAGGAGATGCAGGACTTCATGCAGATCGCCGGCAACGGCCACACGACCCTCACCGAGACCCTCCAGAAGGGCGCCTCCTGCGTTGTCGTCACCACCGACGATCAGCGTCGGCAGTGGACCGACGGCGTGCTGCGGTTCTTCGGCTACGAGATCTTCTCCATGGACGCCTTCTTCAACCAGGCCCCCGGCGCCGAGAACGTGCGCCTGGCCCTCGTGGATCCCCAGACCCTGACCCCGGACCAGATCGGGCGGCTCCTGCCCTTCCTGGGAACGACCGGGGCCCGGGTGTGCGTCCTCACCGATTCGGGCGCCACGCCCCCGGAGCACATGGCCGAGTACCCGCACCTGAACTTCATCTTCACCCGTGAGCAGCTCAACGAGGTCATGTCCGCCCAGACGGTCTGACCCTCGCCGATCCCGCCGCCCGGCCGATCTCGTCTTGATCGGTCAGGTTTCCTTTGCCATGCTACCGCCAACCAAAGGAGTGCGACGTGGACTATCTGCTCATCGGCTTCGGGGGAGGGCTCCTGGTGGCCCTGGCCACGGCGGTGGTGTGGCGTTTCGCCCGCCGCAAGGTCCGGACCGAGCCGCCCCCCGCCTCGGTCAACTACGAGAGCTTCATCACGAGCATGAAGGCGGTGGGGGAGCTGAGCGTCTTCCGCATCATGACCAAGGAGGTCATCAGCGCCAGCGACCACTGGTTCGGCGAGTTCGGCAAGAAGTACCTGAACTGGTTGCTGTCCACCCAGCGCATCACCCTGGTCATCGAGTTCGACGTGGACTTCCGCTACGACCTCACGGATCCGGCCTTCCGGGTGGAGCGGCGGAGCGAGGGCGTGTTCCACATGACCCTGCCGCCCTGCCGCCACGAGGTCCTCATCCGGGACATGCGGATCCACTCCGAGGACAAGACCGAGCTTCTGCCCTGGCTCATGCCCGACCTGCTGGGCCGCTTCTTCACCGGCGGCTTCAGCGTCGAGGCCAAGAACAAGCTCATCACCGAGACCCGGTACCAGGCCAGCCGCTTTGCCGGCGAGCTGGTGGGCCGCACCACGGTCGAGGCCCAGAGATCAGCGGCCCGCACCCTGACCATGCTGGCCCAGGGGCTGGGGGCCTGGCGCGTGGACTTCGACTTCGCCGAGAGCGACGATTTCCACCCGGTGGTGGACACCTCGCGCATCGAACGCAACCTGCCCGCACCCGGGGCGGACGCCCTTGGCCGGGACATTCCGGGAGGCTTCTGAGCATGGACAGGAAAACCGTCGTCGGGGTCATGGGCGGATCGGTGGCTGACGCGCGCACGGTCGACAACGCCCGGGCCATGGGTCGGCTCATCGCCGAGAACGGCTGGGTGCTGCTGTCGGGCGGGCGCCCCACCGGGGTCATGCAGGCGTCGATCACGGGGGCCAAGGAGGCCGGGGGCTTCACCGTGGGCGTGCTCTTCGACACGGACCACGCCGACGCCGCCGAGGACCTCGACCTGGTGATCCCCACGGGCATGGGCGCCGGGCGCAACGTCATCAACATCCTGGGCAGCGACGTGGTGGTGGCCTGCCGGGGCACCGGCGGCACCCTGAGCGAGATCGCCCTGGCTCTGCGCTTCGGCCGGCCGGTGGTGCTGCTGGACTTCGATCCGGGGGAGGTGTTCCTGGAAGCTTGCGCGGCGGGGGCCCGCTGGACCCTGGCGGCGGATCCGGC
>JAUUZX010000495.1 GCA_030592025.1 bacterium
CCTCATGGCCTGCGCCTTGGCCTTGCGGTAGGCGCCGAGCAGATCCTCGGCTTCGGTCTCGATGGCGTCCAGGTCGAACCGGTGCCACTTGGCGGTCAGTTCCAGGTAGGCCGCGTCGAGTTCGGTGACCAGTTCGCGGTCGTTGGCGTTGTTGCCGACGAAGCCGCGGTAGCCCTTGATGAGGTTGATCTTGCCGAGCACGTAGTCCGCCCGGTCCGGCACGTCCGGCGCCGTGCCCGACTCCCGGTTGTGGCAGAACGCGCAGGTGTTCTTGACGCGGCTCGCGAAGATGAAGTCCATGTCCATGGCGCCGTGGCAGGTGACGCAGTTGGGCGCCGTGCCGTCGCTCTCGAGCTGGCTGTAGTGATCGCTGGTGACGAACGCGTCGCGCTGTTCGGTGTGGCACTTGCCGCAGGTCGCGGGGATCCGTTCGTAGTGGACGCACTCCAGGACGCCGGCGTGGGCCTTGTCCAGATCGGTGGTGGAAGCGTCACCACCGTGGCATTCGGTGCAGGCCACTTCGGCCACGCCGTGCACCGAGTTCCCGTAGTCCACGAAGTAGTCGAACAGGGCCCTGTGGGTGACCTTGAACTCGGGCTTTCCGTGGCACTCGGCGCACTGGTCGGTCTTGGTGGACCCGGTGGTCTCGGCGATGGCGGCGCCCGCGAGAACCAGAACAGCCAGCACGGCGACGATCAGTTTCATGTATCCCATGGTGGCCTCCTCAGACTCTCCGCGACATCGGGTCGCTCCGATCCCGGTGGAACCCCCCGGATGGGGGCAGGTTCCCTGTCATTGGTTCTCCCGCCGCCTACTCGTCGTCAGAATAAGTGTAGGCGAAATTCGCGCTGATGACGTGGGGCAGGGCCTGTATCCGCTTCAACTGCATGGTTTCGTCGACGTCGTCGCTGCCCTCGACCGTGACGACCATGCGCCCCTCGGTGTCGCTGAAGTGGACATCGCACGTCTCGACGTCCTTCAGGCTCAATTTGACGTCGTCCAGGTGTTCCGGTCGGGTCCGGACGACAATGCTCGAGATGTTCATGGCGTTTCCTGTTCGTTGGGCGACGGCTGGGGTCGCAGGACGATGGCCTCGGTCGGGCACACCGGCGCGCAGTCGCCGCACAGGGTGCACCGCCCCGGATGCACCCGCGGGTTCATCATGCCGACGAAGATGATGGCCTGCTCCGGGCAGACCCGCTCGCAACGGTCGCACAGGCCCCGGCCCCAGGCGATGCACATCTCCTTGTCCAGGAGGATGTCCTGGCCCTCGGGCAGGCGCTGCTCGGCCCGGCGCTCGTTCCAGTAGGACGGGCTCACCATGCCGCGCAGCACGTCGCGTCGCGAGAGGCTCACATTGCTACTCCGCACCTTCGTTGAGGATATCCAGGAGATTCGACGACTCCTTGGACGCATCGGTTCGATAGTACGGCTCGAAGCTGTTGTCGACCAGACCGTCCACGTCGGTCTGGGGGGCGTGGCAGAGGTTGCACGCGTAGTTCGCCGGGTTCACCGACGCCAGTTGGGCGCCTCTCCGGATGTCGTACAGGTGGCTGGCCGGCACGGAGGTGGCTTCGGCGTCTTCAGCGTTTTCGGGCGCGTGGCACTCGAGGCACATGTTGTCGTCGATCGTGATGGGGAACAGGCCGTCGGTGTTGTGGGGGATGACCGGCGGCGCGTTCTCGAAGGCGCGCCTCACCAGGGCGTTGTCGCCGGGGTCGGCGGCGGTGATGACCACGCCCGGGGCCCCGGAGTCGTCCAGGAGGGGTTCGTTGCGGTAGCTCAGGTCGTCGTCGGCCACGGCCATGGCCGGGGCGGGCGGCGCGGCGGGAGCATCGGCAACCTGGGCGCCGCCGGAGCAACCGGCCAGCGGGACGCAGACCTGCAGCAGGATCAGCAACACAGCATGGAGAGTGAACCTCGACATCACGAACCTCCCGATTTCAGGGACATGGCGGAATGACGGAAAGCGAAGCGCAGGGCGTCGTCGTGGCAGACCTCGAGGCAGCGACAGCAGTTGGTGCAAACACCGTCGAGAACCGAACCGGAAGCCTGCCCCACCAGCGCCAGGATCTGGGGCTCGGGGCAGACGTCCAGGCAGTCGTTGCACCCGGTGCACTGCTCGTGGTCGTGGCTGACGCGCACGAGGCTGAAGCGGGAAAGGACGGCGTAGAAAGCGCCCAGGGGGCACAACCGTCCGCAGAATCCATTGGGGTGGACCAACAGGTCGAACAGGAACACCGCGGCCACCGTGAACCAGGCGGCCCCGGCGCCGAAGACCAGGCTCCGCTGGAGGATTCCGATGGGGCTGATAGTCTCGAAAGCCGGCACGCCCAGGAGTGCGGAAAGAACCAGGGCCAGTGCCAGGACGACGTACCGCGTGCTGCGGCTGATGCGCAGGGTCCCGCGTGCCCGGGCCAGGGCGGGGCTGCGGCCCAGGCGGTTGGCCAGGTCGGTGACCGGGTTCATGGGGCACACCCAGGCGCAGAAGGAGCGTCCGCCCACCAGGGCGTTGTCGCCGGGGTCGGCGGCGGTGATGACCACGCCCGGGGCCCCGGA
>JAUUZX010000309.1 GCA_030592025.1 bacterium
GACTACGGCACCTTCCGGGCCCGGGGCGACACGGTGGAGATCCGCTCGGCCTACGAGGAACGGGTGCTGCGGGTTGAGTTCTTTGGTGACGAGGTGGAGGCCCTCGCCTGGATCGAACCCCTCACCGGACGCAGCCTGGGCGAGGTGCCCGATGCGGTCATCTACCCGGCGACCCAGTTCGTCACGGCGGCGGGCGGGGTCGACGGCATCCTGGACAAGATCGGCCTGGACCTGGAGGAGCGCCTGGGGGAGTTTGACGGGACGGGGCGAGCCCTGGAAGCCCACCGTCTGGCGTCCCGCACCCGTTACGACATGGAGATGATCCGCCAGGTGGGCCACTGCGCCGGGGTGGAGAACTACTCCCGCTACTTCGACGACCGCCGCGCCGGGGAGCGGCCCGCCTGCCTCCTGGACTATTTCCCCGAGGACTACCTCATGTTCATCGACGAGTCCCATGCCACGGTGCCCCAGATCGGCGCCATGTACCACGGTGACCGGTCCCGCAAGATGAACCTCGTGGAGCACGGTTTTCGCCTGCCCAGCGCCCTCGACAACCGGCCCCTGCTCTTCGATGAGTTCGAAGCCATGCTGCCGGCGACGGTCTTCGTCTCGGCCACCCCCGGGGACTACGAGTTGGAACGGTCCGGGGGCGTGGTCGTCGAGCAGGTGATCCGGCCCACGGGGCTGGTGGATCCTCCCATCACCGTGCTCCCGGTGCGGCACCAGGTGGACGACCTCCTGGCCCGGGTGCGCGTCGTGGCTGCCCGTGGGGAGCGCGTGCTGGTGACGACCCTCACCAAGAAGATGTCCGAGGACCTCACGGAGTACCTGGCCCAGGCCGGCGTCCGCGTCACCTATCTGCACAGCGACATCGCGGCCCTGGACCGCATCGAGATCCTGCGCCGCCTGCGCCTCGGGGAATTCGACGTGCTGGTGGGGGTGAATCTGTTGCGCGAAGGTCTGGACTTGCCGGAGGTCTCGCTGGTGGCGATCCTGGATGCGGACAGGGAAGGGTTCCTGCGCTCGGCCCGCAGCCTCATCCAGACAGCGGGGCGCGCGGCGCGGAACGTGCGCGGCGAGGTCGTCATGTACGCAGACAAGGAGACCCGCTCCATGCGCTCGGCCATCGACGAAACCAACCGTCGTCGGGCGCGGCAGATGGCGTGGAACGAGGAACATGGCATCGAGCCCCGGACGATCATCAAGAGCCGCGCCGAAATCCTGCAGGCGACCCTGGCGGCCGGTGACCATGCCGCCGCACCGGACCCGGCCACCGACGCCCGTCCCTGGGAGGCGGCCGAGGCCAGCGCTGGCGAGCCCCGGGAGATCGTCGCGTTGCTGGAGCGGGAGATGGACGCGGCGGCGGCGGCGCTCGAGTACGAGAAGGCGGCCATGATCAGGGACCGCCTGGAGGACTTCAAGGCCCAGTGGGGGTTGGGTGGCCAGAGCGGAGGCACGGCATGACGAAAGATGTCGAGAAGAGTTTCCCCGACGGTGAGGTGACCACCGCGCTGATCCGGGCGGCCCTGGCGGAGGATGTGGGCCCCGGCGATGCGTCGACGGCGATCACGGTGCCGCCGGAAGCCGTCGTGACCGGGGAATACCGGGCCAGGGAGTCCGGCGTGGTGGCGGGCCTCCCGCTGATCGACCTCGTGCACGCCGTGCTGGATGCGGGTGTGCGGGTCGAGCGCCTGGTCGCCGACGGTGCGGCCGTGGTCCCGGGTGCGTGCGTGGCCCGGATCGCGGGGCCGGCCGCGGCCATCCTCACGGGCGAACGCACCACCCTTAATTTTCTCCAGCACCTCGGGGGCATCGCCAGCCTCACCGCGCGTTACGTGGAGGCCGTAGCCGGCACCGGTTGCCGTGTGCTGGACACGCGCAAGACGTTGCCGGGCTGGCGGGCCCTGGCCAAGTACGCGGTGCGGTGCGGTGGCGGGGACAACCACCGCATGGGGCTGTACGACCGCGTCATGCTCAAGGACAACCACTGGGCCGTGGGCGGCGGCGCCGTCGCGGACCTGGTGGCCCGTGCACGTCGGGATTTCCCGGCCCTCGCCGTCGAGGTGGAGGTCGACGACCTGGATCAGTTCGATCGGGTGCTTCCCCTGGGGGTGGAGTGGATCCTGCTGGACAATTTCACCCCGGCCCAGGCCGTCGAGGCCGTGGCCCGGCGGGACGGCGCCGGCGGGGGGACCCTCCTGGAGATCTCGGGCAACGTGACCCTTGAGACCATCGGCACCTACGCCCGCACCGGGGTCGACGCGGCGTCCGTCGGGCGCCTGACCCATTCCGCGCCGGCCCTGGATCTGGGCCTCGATCTGGAGTGGTCATGAGGGTCCCCAGCCAGGGACACCCGGTCCACCGGGACTGGTTCGGTCTCGCGGCCTTCCGGCCCGGCCCCCGCTTCACCCGCGACGGTGCCGTCCTCTACCTCCTCGACGAGGTGGGGAGCACCAACGATTTCCTGCGGGGCCGGGGCGGCAGGGCCGAAGGCCGGCGTTGCGTGTGGGACGGCTGGGGATGGGTGGCGGCCGAGCAGCAGATGCTGGATCCGTTGCGCTCGCCGGCGATCGGGACGGTGGTGGTGGCCCGGCGCCAGTCGGCGGGGCGCGGTCGGCAGGGGCGGGTCTGGCAGGATTGCGGCGGCCTCCACATGTCGGTCGTCGTGCCGCCCCACCGAGCCGTCATCGACCACGGTTTCCCGGTGTGGCTGGGGCTGATCACGGCCCTCGTCCTGAGGGAGAACCACTACCTGGATGCGCGCCTCAAATGGCCCAACGATATCGTGGTGGGTCGGCAGAAGCTGGGGGGCATCCTGCTCGAACGGTCCGGGAGCGGCGACGAGGTTCTGGTCGTGGCGGGTCTGGGCCTGAATCTGGGGACCGAGCGAGGAGCGTTTCCTCCCGACCTGCAGCAGGTCGCCACGAGTGTGCTCATCGAGAGCGGACGCCTTCTGCGACCGGGGGAGGTGGCCGCCGGGATTCTCCAGCGGGTGGAGGCCGAACTCGACCGGTTCCAGGACACGGGTTGGGATCCGTTCCGCCCGGCGCTGGCCTTGCTGGACGGTCTGCTCGGGCAGTGGGTCCGGCTCCGGGTTCGTGGGCAGGAGATCACCGGTCGGGCGGTGGGCATCGACGACTGGGGTCGACTGCTGATCCAGCCCGGCGAGGATGGCGCTTCACCGCTGGTCCTCAGCGCGGGAGACGTGCATCTGCTGGAAGACGATGGGGATGTCGAGGCACAGGAGGGTGGCCATGCGCGCCCTGCTCGTTGACGTCGGCAACACCCGCGTGAATTGCGTTGCGTGGACGGACGCGTCGCATCTCCCCGTCCTGGATCCCGATGGACCGGCTGGTCTCGCCCCGGCGCAGCCCCTGGACGAGGTGGCGAACCTCGACACCCCCCACACCAGCGATCAGGAACGGGCCTTCGCGGCCGCCTTCGCGGGGGTCGTGGAGCAGGCCGGCCGACCGCCGGTCGTCGTGGTGACGACGGTGCCCGCCATCGTGCCCCTGATGGAGCGCGTGGCCCGGGTGCGGGTTGCGGATCACCGCTGCGATCTGCCGTTCGCATACCGCCTGGTTGACGTGACGGCGACCGGTGCGGATCGCCTCTGCAACGTGGCGGCCGCGGTGGCAGCCGGCCTTTCTTCGGCCTGCATCGTCGACGCCGGCACGGCCACCACCGTGGATGTGCTGCGGAACGGGGTCCATCTGGGTGGGTTGATCGCCCCGGGCATGGCCTTCGCCCAGCGC
>JAUUZX010000024.1 GCA_030592025.1 bacterium
CCCGGGCTTCAAGGCCCGGCAGCTGGGAGTGGCCGGCTGGTTCAGCACCAACATCCTCGGCAACCGGGACGGCGAGGTCCTGGACGATCCCGAGTCCTTCAAGACCAAGGAAGAATCCAAGCTGAGCGTGCTGGACTCCATCCTCCAGCCGGAGCTCTACCCTGACCTGTACGGCAACCTCTACCACAAGGTGCGGATCAACTACTATCCGCCCCGCGGGGACAACAAGGAGGGCTGGGACAACATCGACATCTTCGGATGGTGCGGACGTCCCATGCAGATCAAGGTCGACTTCCTCTGCCGCGATTCCATCCTGGCGGCGCCCCTGGTCCTGGACCTGGCCCTCCTGCTCGACCTGGCCAGCCGGGCCGGGCTGAACGGCGGCATCCAGGAATGGCTGAGCTTCTTCTTCAAGAGCCCGGTCACGCCGGAAGGCCTCACGGCCGAGCACGACCTCTTCATCCAGCAGGTGAAGCTCAAGAACACCCTGCGCTGGATGATGGGCGAGGAACTCATCACCCACCTGGGCCGCGAGTACTACGACCGATAGCGCTCGCCTGCCGACGGCACGACGACGGACCGGCCCCGGGGCAAACCTCGGGGCCGGTTTCGACAAAGCAACGGACTGGGAGAGGATCATGCGCGACTGGAAGATCGACGTCCTGCCCGTGGGCCCCCTGCAGATGAACGCCGTCCTGCTCACCAGCCCCGCCGTCGATGGCCCGGGCGAGGCGATTCTGGTGGATCCCGGCGACGAGGCCCCGCGCCTGCTGGACCGGATCGACGCCTCCGGTTGTCGCCTCACCACCCTTCTGGCCACCCACGGCCACTTCGACCACGTGGGCGCCGCCGCCGCGATTCAGGAGCGATGGGACCTCCCTCTGCGGTGCCACCTCGACGATGTCCCCTTCATCGAGAAGTTGCCCGACTCCCAGACCGCCTGGGGTTTCCCCCCCAGCCCCGTGCCCCACATCGCCGCCGATCTCGAGGATGGCGGCCGGGTGCCCTTCGCCGGCGGTGAGATCGAGGTCCGCCACGTCCCGGGCCACGCTCCGGGTGAGCTCATGTTCCTGTTACCGGGGTACGCCATCGTCGGGGACTGCATATTCCGCGAGTCCGTAGGCCGCACGGATCTGCCGGGGGGCGACATGGGGGTGCTGGAAAAAAGCATCCGGGAGCGCATCTACACGCTCCCGGATGAACTCGTTCTCGTGTCCGGCCACGGACCGGACACCACCGTGGGCCACGAAAAGGCCAACAACCCCTTCGTCCGCCCCTAGGACTTCTGCTGCTGCTCCGCCGCCGCCGCGTCCTTGCTCGCTTCCAGGGCCTCGCGGCGCTCCACCTTTTTCTTCTCAAGCTTCTGATGCTTCTTGAGGAATTCCTTCTTGATCCAGTCCCGGTAGAGACTTGCGCCCAGGCACCCGGAATCGTAGGCGTAGATGCTCTGGGAATTGGCCGGCGCCTCTTCGATCTTGATGTTCTGCGTGATGACGGTCTTGAAGATATCCGCCGCCGGGAAGACCTGGCCCAGTTCCCGCCGCACCTGACGCTGGACCGGTGTGCGCCCGTCCTTCTGCGTGATGAGCACCCCCATCAGTTGCAGCCACACGTTCTGGCGCTCCTGGATCTTCTCGATCACGCCCTTGACGTGGTGGAGCGTCGGGATGGCCAGACCGCTGCACTGGGTCGGGATCAACGCGTAGTCCGCGGCGACCAGGGCGTTCTGGGTGAGAACGCCGAGGTTCGGGGGCGTGTCGATGATGATCCAGCCGTAGGACGTGGACAGCGCCTCGACGACCTTCGTCAGACGGTCGGTGATCTGCGTCTTGGCCATGCTTTCCAGCGACGGATTTGCCGGCAGGATATCGATGTTCTCATCGTAGATGGTCGACGCAATGCCGTCCTGGGGCGTGATCGCCCGGCGCAACACGTCAAAGATACTGCGCGCCGGCGGTGCGCCGTCCAGCTTGCCCAGCAGCGTGCTCGTCGCACAGCCGTGGGGGTCCATGTCGATCAGCAGGCAGGATGAGGTAACGTCGCTGTACCGGGTCAGGCCCGCCGCGAGGTTGATCGCCGTGGTGGTCTTGCCCGTACCGCCCTTGTGGTTCACGACAGCAATGACATTGCTCATGAAAGGGATCCCCTGTCGAATGGCGTGGAAGAGCGCAACAATCGAGTAATATACGCCCAACCCGGCGGGGTTGAAAGAAAAAACCCGCTTTTGCGCTAATTGTCCACGAACGGGGACATTTATCGGGTCGAGAGCTCCAGCTGCACGCCCAGCAGCAGGGACCAGGTGGTCAATTCGGACTCTCCGGCGAGGTCGATCTCCACCTCGGTGCCCCCGGTCGGCCTGGGCTCGTAGTCCCCCATGCCGAACCCCGTACGGTTCAGCCGCCCCTCCAGGCGCAGGCTCCACTGGTCATCGAGGACGTGCTGGTAGCCCAGGGCGAGGCGCACGCCCAGGTTGGTCTGGGCCAGATCGTCCAGGTCCGAGGGCGACAGGCGCTGGGCCATGACCCCGACCCCCAGGAAGGGATGGGAAGCGTTCCGGACCAGGCGCATCTCGAGCCCCGCGGCCACCGTCAGGATGCTCCACTGGTCGAAGGTGAAGACAGCGCCCACCTGGCCGACGCTCGCCTCCGCCACCACGTCCATGGGCGACCAGGCCAGATCACCCCGCACGCTGAAGCGGTCGCCCAGCCGCTTGCCGAGGAACACGCCGAACTCCGCCGACGAGCTGAGGGCCACGTTGAAGCTCTCCGAATTGAAGACACCCCAGGGCAGGGGCACACCCGACGGCACATCCACCGCGAAGAGGTCCGAACCCGAGGCCACACCCCCGGTCATGCCCATGAACCAGCCCGGGGACGGCGGCGGCGTGGGCATGGTGTCCGCCAGAGCCACCCGGGCCTCGACCTCCGGAGCCTTCCGACGTCCCGTGTCGCTGCGGGTCTGGGCCGACGCCGAGGCGGCGGTCCCGATCAGGGCCAGGGCCAGGAGGCAGGAGATGATCTTGGAGCTCATGATTCCGTCCCGTGCTGGCGACGCGGCACTCAGGGCCGCGGTCGCGAGGTGGAAAACGTGCCGGCGATGGCGTCCAGCCGGCGGAAAAAGGCCGTCTTGTCCATGCCCGGCGCGTACACGAGCAGGTCGATGCAGTAGACACGCCCCCGCCGCGTGTCCGGGACGAAGTAGCACCAGAAAGGGCCACCCCCCGTGAAGCGGGTGCTGTTCCAGGCACCCTCGAGCTTGACGCTGGCCATGCGATCGATGAGGGCGTCGCGCCACACGAAGGTCTCGGGCACGATCACCTCGGCGTGGAGCTTCTTCCCGAGCTCCGCCCGCATGGCGATCAGGGCCGTCCGGTCCTCGAGGAGGGAAAGAGGATCGTCCGTTTCGACCCAACTGATGCTGATGCCCCGCGACGGCGCCGCCTGCATGAGTTCGACACCGGGGAAGTCGTCCGGCATGACCTGGTTCTGCTTGAAGACCTCCGGGATCTCCATGAAGAAACCGAAGTGCTGCCAGTAGGCGGTCATGATGTCGTCGTTGAGACCGTCGTAGCGGTAGCGCCGGAGGATGCGGTCCCGGCTGTTCTCCTCGAACATCTCCCGCAGGCGGTCGGCGTTGTTGCGCAGGATGCTGCCGAGGCTGTTGCGGTCACGGGAAGCCACCACCACCAGGAACTGGTAGGTGGACCAGGGATCAGCGACCTGGACGATCCCTCCCCCACTCGTCTCGATCCGCTGCCAAGTGCTCTTCGACACCGCGCCGCGGGCCGCCTTCTCCACCTTCCCGTGGCCGTCCAGGACCACCAGCAAGAGGGTGTTCTTGTAGCCCTTGGCCAGGTTCAGACGGTCGGGCGCGAAGACGTCCGGCCTGAAGAGGGGCTCTTCCTTGATCACAAAGGTGGTGCGGGTGTTGAACTCCGCGAGGAAGCGGTTCGCCAGGGGGGTGAGTTCCTTGTCATCGACGACGACGGCCAGGTCACCGTAGGACCCGGCCGCCATGAGGATGCCCTTTTCCTTGTCCATGCCGCAACCGGCGGTCAGGAGGCCCGCGAAGAGAAGGATCGCGAGGACTGAGGGACGCATGTGGACTCCAGATCGGGGAAGGATGACCGTCTCGCCGGTCAGCGAGCTTCCTCTAGATCTAGGGATCCGGACTGCACCGTGTCAAGGTGCGACTGCATGGTCTCGAGTTCGCGGCCCTTCTGGAAAAGCATCGTGCGCAGGCGACGGTTCTCGTCCCGCAGACGCAGGATGGTCTGGCCGTCCTGCAGGAGCCCACCGGACCAGCCACTGTCCAGCAGCGGGCTGCGCTGGCGAAAACCGAGAGCCCCGCCGCCGGTCGCTACCGTGCGGCCGGGTCCTCCGAACATGGACCGCGTGTAGAGCTCGGTACGGCTGCCGTCCAGCACGCCGCCGGCAGCCAGGGGCGCTCCTTCGTTCCAGCCCGATGGGGCCGGCTGCGTCGTCCCCCCGTCAGGGCCAAGCACCATGGCCAGCGCCAGCACGGCCGCCAGACCGACCGCGGTCGCCGCCCCGAAATTGCGCAGGAACGCCCAACGGTCCGGCGCCGCATCCTCGGTCCAGGGGAAGAGGTTCTCACCCGCGGCCTCCCGCAGAGCCTGGTTGAGTCGCAGCTGCAACTTCCACTCGAAGTTCTCGGGCAACTCGGGCTCCGATGCCGCCAGCAGTCGCTGGCCCAGGACCAGGTCCTCCCGGTAGACGCGGCAGTCGGCGCAGTCATCCAGATGCCGGTCCAGGTCGAGGGTCACATCAGCGGGCAGGTGCTCGTCGAGCGCCTGGCTGAGGTACGATTGGGCTTTGCTGCAACGCATGTCGACGTCCTTCTTCTTCAGTCCTCATTGTCCGCTTCGGCGGCGCGCGCTTCGATGCGCTCCAGATCCGCCAGCAGCGTTTCGTTCCGTAGCAGGGGTTTGATGGCCTGGCGGAAGCGGTTCCGGGCCCGGTTGATCCGGGACCGCACCGTGCCCAGCTTCAGGCCCGTCACCTGCTGGATCTCCTCGTAGCTCAGTTGCTCGACCTCGCGCAACAGAAAAGGCACCCGGTACTTCTCCGGGATCTTCGCCGTCGCCTCGGCCATGATCCGGTCCAGTTCGGCTCGTTGGATCGTCTCCGACGGGTCCGCCGCGTGGTCGGGCGGATCCACGGGCATCTCGTCATCCTCCGGAGCCGGGTTCAGGCTCACCAGGCGCGGCCGCCGTGATCGCTGGCGCATCTTGTTCCGCACCAGGTTGGTCGCGATGGTGAAGACCCACGTGGAGAACTTGGCGATCTCCCGGTACTTGGCGGCGTGGACGTACACCCTGATGAGGGTCTCCTGGGTGAGTTCCTCGGCCAGCCCCGGGTCCTTCACCATGCGCAGGATGAAGCTGAACAGGCGCCCCTTGTAGCGGAACACGAGCTCGTCGTAGGCCCTGCGCTGCCCGTTCTGCACCTGGACGATGAGGTCTTCATCCCGGATCTCACGCAGATCGGCCCGTGCAGCGGCCGGGCTGCCGTGGACATGGTCGTCTCGGGAAAGGATCATTCCGAACTCCTCGTACGCTTCTGCGGGGTGTGCCGCTCCTCCCTCGAACCGGGATCAGCGCGGCGGGTTCCCATATTCCCGGGAAAATGTCAGCAGGTCGGCCAGGGCCCAGATGGGGACGAAGCTCTCCCTGGCCGCGTAACGCACCGGGAGGCGACGCCATGCGGTCAGGCGCAGCTTCCCCGGCCGTCGTGTCGAGCGCAGCAGGGCTTCGTCCGGGGACGGCCACCTCAACTCGAGCACCTCCCCCGGGCCACCACGACCTCTGCCGCGGGTGACCAGGCGTGACCTCAGGGGGACGGGGTCACGGGGCACCACGAAACGTCGGGCGTCCCCCGGACCATGGAGCGCCGCAAGGGTGGCGGCGCGCAGGGTAAGCCCCAGTTCGGTCTCCAGGGAGCGCCACCCCTCGCCCCATCCGTTGCGGGTGCCCTTGCCGTCGGGACCGGTGACCACGGTCCAGCCTCGGCCCTGGCGCATCGTCAGGTCCACGAGTGAGGTGTCCGGCGACACGGCCACCTCCCAACGCAGGGAACCATCGGCCCCCCGCAGCACGGCCACCGCCCCGGTGGTGCGCCGTGTGAGCACCGATCCCTCCCACTTGGCCAGGACAAGGAATCCCTCGGGGTCCACCGGGTCCGCCGACGCCGGGCCCCCGCCCCCGCCGACCAGAACCACCAGCAGGAGCAGGGTCCGGATCACGGTCCTTCCTCCGGCACGCTCTCCTCCAGATCCACGATGGCCTGCTCCAGGCGCTCCGCGTCGCCACCGTTGGCCAGGGCCCGCTCGTAGGTGCTGCGGGCCTCGGCGCTGCGACCCAGGGCTCCGAGGGCACGGCCCAGGTGCTCCAGCACGACGGGGTCCTCGGGCAGGATGTTCACGGCCTGGACGAGCAGGTCGAAGGCGTCCTCGAAGCGTTCGAGACGGAAATGGACCCAACCCAACGAGTCCAGGTAGGCGCCGTTGTTGGGCTCGGCGGTGAGGGCCTCGCGCACGAGTTCTTCCGCCAGTTCGAGGTCCTGGTTCTTTTCGGCCAGGAAGTAGCCGTAGGAATTGGCCACCTCGGCGTTGCCCGGGTACTCGTCGCGCAGGGTCGCCAGCACGCGGCGGGCCGCGTGGCTGCGGCCGCCGTCGTCCAGGCAAATGCTTTGCTGGACGAGGGCGGTCAGGCGAAGATTCGGATCCCTGCCGGCGGTGGCGAACCGTTCCGCCGCCCGGGCGTACTCCCCGAGAATCCGGAATGCGTAACCCAGGACGAGATTCCCCTCGGCGTCATGCTCCGGAACCAGACCCGCGGCAACAAGGCTGTGGTGGTGCAATTCCTTGTGCCAGGATGCGACCACGTCCGCCCCCTCGCCCGGCGCCGATCGTTCCAGGCCCACGAGCTGAGCGCGCACCAGCGCCACCCGCAACTCGGGGTCGTAGGGCGCAAGCTTCACCGCGTGCAGATGGTGCTGGCGCGCCGTCGCCCAATCGCCGTCGGACTCGGCCAGCTTGCCCTTCAGGAACCAGGCCCGCCCCGCGTCAGGCCACTGGGCGACAACCCGTTCGATACCGGCCGCCGCGTCCTCCCGACGCCCTGTCCCGAGCAGCATACGAGCCAGCCACAGGCTCGGTTCGAGCCCGAGTTCGTCGTCGGCCAGCATGCCCTCGAGGACGGCGACCGCGCGGCCGACGTCTCCATGCCGGGCGTAGTCGTCGGCGAGGGTCACGCGGAAGGATTCCGCGGGCCATTCGTTCTCCGGCCCATGGGGAACCCCGGCGGGCATGGGCCTCTCCTCATTCCCGGTGTCCGGGAGTGCCGGTGGCAGCGGCTTGCGGGGCATGATCTCGCGATCGGCCCGCGTCGCCGAGGCCAACGCTTCTTCGTAACGCTCCAGGCGCGCCTGGGTCCTGATGCGGGTCACCCACAGCCCGGGGCTCGTGGGCTCCGCGGCGAGGGCTTCTTCCATGAGGGGCGGCACCTCAGGCAGGCGCCCTGCCTCCTCGAGGATCCTCGCCATGCCGATGTAGATGGCGGCCCGGCGCTCCGGCAGGAGTTCGAGCCCGTCCCGGTAGGCGTCGAGTGCCGTCTCCACCCTTCCCTTCTGCAGATGGATCGCCGCCTCCGTACCGATGACCTCGAAGGTGACCTGCCCCCGGCGCCGCAACTCCCGCAGGTCTCGGAGGGCATCGTCGGTCTGGCCCGTCCGGAGATTGAGACCCGCGCGCCGCAGGCGCCATGCCGAGGAATCCGGCTCGGCCTTGATGAGAGCATCCATGACACTGATGGCGTCGGCCAGGTACCCCTCGAAAGCGAGAGCCCGCTGGAAGTCGAGAGCGATGAGGGGCTCTTCGGGCTCGGCCCGGTAGGCGAGGTGGAGGTAGGGCAGGGCCGACGCGAAGTCCCCCTCGCGGAGCAGACGGTGGCCGACGATCCAGTTCGTGGCGGCTCCGTGGGGAACGTCGTCGGGAACGGGGTGGCTCGCTACTGCAGGCAGGGACGCCGTCAGAGCCGCCGTGACCAGAAGGATCTTGAGGATGAGGGCGCGCACAGCTGCTCCTTCAAGTAAGGGAAGGGAACCGCCGTACCGGTCCCCGCAATCAGTCGTCCGTGCCGGGTGGACTGTCGGTGTCCACCTCGAGCACGACCAGCGCCTCCTGCGCCGCCTGCTGTTCCGCCGCCTTCTTGTTGCGGCCCTCCCCCGTGCCGAGAACCTCGCCGTCGTACATGACTGCGACGCGAAAGAGGCGGTCATGGTCCGGCCCCTCGACCGAGAGCACCTTGTAGCGCGGCGGCGTCTTGTGCCGGGCCTGGATGAGTTCCTGCAACCGACTCTTGTAGTTGCGCAGGGACCGTCGCTTCAGCACCCGTTCCGCACTGTCCAGCACCAACCGCTGGACCACCTTGCGCGCCGCACCCAGCCCCGAGTCCAGGTAGACCGCACCGATGAGGGCCTCCGTCGTGTCCGCCAGGATCGACGAGCGGCGCCGCCCCCCCGTGGCTGCCTCGCTGCGGCTCATGCGGATATGAATACCCAAATCGAAGGCGATCGCCACCTCGGACAGGTGCGCGCCACACACGAGCAACGACTTCATCTTCGTCAGATCGCCCTCGGACCTTTCGGGGAATCGCTCGTAGAGGAAGTCGTTGACCACCAGGCCCAGGACCGCGTCGCCCAGGAATTCCAGGCGCTCGTTGGACTGTTCCCGGTCCTGGCCGGTGACGTGGATGTGGGAGCGGTGAAGAAGAGCGTTCCGCAGCAACGACTCGTCCCGAAAATCGTGGCCGAGCTTGAGCTCAAGAACCTGGAGATTCTCATCGGCGTCCAGCGAGGGCTCGGCCGGCGAAGCATCCGGCCGGGCGGGAGTCGCTCCCAGCCTCATCAGGACCTTGCGGATGAAATCGCCCACGCCCATGGTCTTGTCCTTCGCCGCCGCCTAGCGTGGCGCCCGCAAGCAGAGGGTCACGTTGTGCCCGCCGAAACCGAAGGAGTTGGACAGGGCGTATTCCACGTCCGCGGTCACGGCCTCGTTGGGGCAGTAGTCCAGGTCGCACTCGGGGTCCGGTGTGGTGTAGTTGATCGTGGGCGGGATCACGCCCTCGTCCAGGGCCATCACCGTGATGGCCGCCTCGACCGCCCCCGCTCCGCCGAGCAGGTGACCGACCATGGACTTGGTCGAGCACACTTTCAGGGAATCCGCGTGGCTCCCGAAGACCTTCCTGATGGCCAGGGTCTCGATCTTGTCGTTGAAATGGGTCGACGTGCCATGGGCGTTGATGTGCCCCACGTCTTCGGGGGCCAGGCCCGCCATGGACAGGGCGCCGCCCATGGACCCCACGGCGCCGATGGCCTCGTTGTCCGGTTGGGTCATGTGGTAGGCGTCGCCGGTCATGCCGTAGCCGGCGATCTCACCCAGGATCCGCGCTCCGCGAGCCTTGGCGTGCTCCTCGGACTCGAGGACC
>JAUUZX010000256.1 GCA_030592025.1 bacterium
CACGGCCACACCCTGCTTCAGGCGCATCAACTCGGCCAGCATCTCGGCGCGACGGATGACGGGGATGCGTTGCTGCCGCGCCGCCGTGACCTCGCTGTTGGCCTCGGTCACGGCCGACGAGCGCACCACCACGTCGGCGCCGGCGATGTGGGCCGGGTCGTGGCCCTCGTGGATCGTGGCGCCCAGGGAGACGAGGCGATCGGTCACCGGTCCGGTGCGCAGGTCGCTGCCACTCACGGTAAAGCCCAGGTTCAGGAGCACCTCGGCGATGCCGCTCATGCCGACACCGCCGATGGCGACGAGGTGGATGTGGCGTGTGTGGCGGAACACGGGTTCAGACTCCTTCGGCCCGTCGGCCCGCCGGATGACCGCACAGGTCCAGCAGGTCGGCGGCGATGATGGTGGCGGCGTCGGGCCGGGCCAACGCGCCGGCGGCGCGGCCCATGGCCTCCAACCGCGGGGGATCGGCAAGCAACCCGGACACCATAGCCGCCAGGGTGTCGGCCTGGCAATCCTCGTCCGCCAGGACGACCGCCGCATCGGCGTCGGCGCAGGCTTCGGCGTTGCGGCGCTGGTGATCGTCCGTCGCGAAGGGGAAGGGTATCAGGATGGCGGGCCGGGCCGCCGCCTGCAGTTCGGCCAGGGTCATGGCACCGGCGCGGCACACGACCAGATCGGCCCAGACCAGGGCGGCGGGCATGTCGTCGATGTAACTCGTCACCCGCACCTTCTGCGAAGGCGCGTCGGCCCAGGCCGTGGCCACGTGGTCCTCGGCCTCCTGGCCGGTCTGGATCCACAACTCGGGGCCGTCGGCGTCGGTCCAGGTCGCCGCCATGCCGGCCAACGCCTCGTTCAACGTGCGCGCCCCCCGGCTGCCGCCGAAGACGAGCACGCGGGCGGGCCCAGGAGCCCGGGTGGCCGTCGGCAGGCCGCCACCGGCGAAGGCCGCCCGCACCGGGTTGCCCGACGCGATGACCCTGCCCCGACGGAACCAGCGGGCCGCCTCGGCAAAACCCACATACACGCGGCGCGCCCAGCGGCCGATGAGCCGGTTCGCCGATCCCGGGATCGCGTTCTGCTCCTGCAACGCGCAGGGCACCCCCAACAGCCGCGCCGCCAGGGCCACCGGTGCGCCGACGAATCCGCCCGTCGCCAGCACCACGTCGGGCCGCCAGGCCAGGAGCAACAGGACACTGCGCAGGGTTCCGGCCACGAGGTTCACGACGAAGAGCAGGCGTGCCTTGCCTCCCAGACCGCGGACCCCCGAGGCGGGCACGGTGTGGAGCCGGTATCCCGCCCGGGGCACGAGCACGGATTCCAATCCACGCCTGGTCCCGGCGAAACGCACCTCGGCCTCGGGCACGAGGCGCCCCAGGGCTTCGGCCACGGCCAGACCCGGGTAGACGTGGCCGCCGGTGCCGCCGCCGGTGATGAGGATCCTCACGGGTCGGTCGCTCACGGAGCACCTCCCCGATCCCAACGGGCTCGCCACAGGTCGTGGGCCCGGGCCACCCGATCGACGCTCAGCAGGATGCCCACCGCCGCCAGGGCCGCCACCATGGCCGTACCTCCGTAACTCACGAAGGGCAGGGGCACGCCGATGACCGGCAGCAGCCCCGTCACCATGCCGATGTTGGCCACGCCGTAGATGGTGATGGCCGTGGTCAGACCCGCCGCCAGGATACGACCGAAGGGCTCCACCGCCCGCGCCGCCACGCCGTAGCCCCGCCAGGCGATGACCGCCAGCATGAAGATGACCGTCAAGGTCCCGAACAGGCCCCACTCCTCCCCCAGCACCGAGAACGCGAAGTCCGTGTGGGACTCGGGCAGGAAGGCGAACTTGTTGTGGCTCTGGCCGACGCCCAACCCGCGCCAACCTCCGGCCCCCAGTCCAATGAGGGACTGGGACACCTGATACGTGTAGTCCCCGTGGCGCAGACCCTCCAGCCAATCGTCCAACCGGATCGAGAGCTTGCCCACCACCTGGAAGGCCAGGACCATGCCCAGGATCGGCGTCGCCAGCATGCCCGCGAGCCAGCGGCCCGGCGTCTCGGCCACGAAGAGGACGACCACTGTCACCCCGGCCAGCACGAGGATGTTGCCGTAGTTGGGCTGCAGGACCAGCATCACCGCCAGGGGCGCCACCCCCAGACCGAGGGCGGTGACGATCTGCCGCACACCCGGCGCGTGCCGCCCGCCATGCCCCCCCAGGCGCTCGGCGAGGTAGGCGATGAGCAGGATCTTCGCGGGCTCGACCGGCTGCACCGAGAAGCCCAGGATGGTGACCCAGCGATTGATGTCGCGGTCGCCGCGCAAGGTAAACGCCACGAGGGCGTAGGCCACGGCCAGGAGCCCCCAGTTGAGCCAGCGGCGGCGCAACAGTCGGTAGTCCAGTTGCTGCAAACAGAAAAGGACGCCGGTGCCGACGCCGATCATGACCAGGTGCTTGACCACGATGTAATGCTGACCGAGGGGCGAGGTGTTCGAGAAACGGCTGTAGCTGCCGGCTCCCCACACGACGAAGAGTCCGAGGAAAAGGAGGATGCCGACGGCGCCCATCAGGTAGGGGTCGGCTCCTTCGAGCCCGGCGACGAGGGTGCGCAGGCGACGTTTCATCCGGCGCCTCCGGAAAAAGCAACCAGTTCCGCCCCGCAGGCCGCGGCGGCCGCGGTGAAGGCCTCACCCCGCTCGCGGTAGTTGCCGAACATGTCGAAACTGGCGCAGGCCGGGCTCAGGAGAACGGCGGCGTCCGGAGCGGCCAGGTCGGCCGCCAGGCACACCGCGGTTTCGAAGCCGTCGGCAGCTGTCGTGGGCACGATGTCCGCCAGCGCCGCGCCGATGGCCGGGCCCTCGACGCCGATGGTCACCACATGGCGCACCGCGCCCATGACCTCCCGCAGGGGACGGTAGTCCTCCCCCTTGCCGCTACCGCCGACCAGGAGCACGACCTCGCCCCGGTAGCCGTCGAGACCGGAGCACACGGCGTGCACGTTGGTCGCCTTGGAGTCGTTGATGAACGCCACGCCACCGCGGCGGGCCACCACCTGGTGGCGATGGGCCAGGCCCGGGAAATCACGCAAGCCGGCGGCCAAGGCGTCTTCACCCACGTCCAGGGCCAGGGCCGCGGTGGTCACCGCCAGGGCGTTGACCAGATTGGGCGGCGAGGCCAGGGCCAGGTCGGCCACGGGCAGGATCGGGTTCGTGCCGGCCACCAGGACGTCGTCCCGGTAACAAACGGTCGCGCCCTGCGCGGGGTCGCCGAAGACCACGCGGCGGGCGGGGGTCGGCCAGGCCAAGGCCTCGCGGCACCCCGTCCAGGTCACGAAAGCGCCCGCGGGGTCGACCTTGTCGGCCAGCACGCGCTTGGCCCCGTAGTAGGTCGCCAGGTCGGGGTAGCGGTCGAGATGGTCCGGCGCCAGGTTCAGCACCACACCCACCCGGGGCCGGAAGGTGTCGACGGTCTCCAACTGGAAGCTCGACACCTCGACCACGGCCACGTCGCCCGGTTCCAGATCCCGCGCCACCTCGCTGAGGGGTCGGCCCAGATTGCCCACGGCCTCGGCGCGACGCCCCGCCGCGGCCACCACGTGGGCCAGCCAGGCGGTCGTCGTGGACTTGCCGTTGGTGCCGGTGATCGCGGCCAGGTCGGCCCGGCAGAAACGGGCGCCCACCTCGGTCTCGCCCAGCACGGGCACAGTGGCCGGGAGGGCGGTGAGGGACGGGTGGCTCGGCGGCACGCCGGGGCTGATCACCACGGCGTCCGGGAGCGTGGACGGCCAGCCGCCGCCGGTGAGGATATCGTCGAAAGCCCGGGGTGCCAGATTGGTCAGGCCCTCGCGTTCCCACCGGCGGCGGACAGCCTCGTCCGTACCGTCGTCGATGCCGATGACGTGGGCGCCCTCGTCGCGCAGGAGGTAGCCGGCCGCGCAGCCGCTGCGGGCCAGACCCACCACCCAGATCACGCGCTCACGGACGTCCCACACGTTGGTCGCCTCCTACTGCAGCTTGATGGACGACATCCCCAACAACAGCAGGAGGATGCCCACGATCCAGAAACGCACGACCACCTGGGTCTCGGACCAGCCGGTCAGCTCGAAATGGTGATGGAGCGGCGCCATGCGGAACAGCCGGCGGCCGCCCGTGCGCTTGAACCAGAAGACCTGCAGCATGACCGAAACGGCCTCGGCCACGAATATCCCACCCACGATCACGAGCAGCAGTTCCTTCTTCACGAGGATCGCCACCGTGCCCAGGGCACCGCCCAGGGCGAGGCTCCCCGTGTCCCCCATGAAGATCCGGGCCGG
>JAUUZX010000326.1 GCA_030592025.1 bacterium
AGGTCGACGATACCGTGGTAGGGATCCTTTTCGGGACCCGTGTGATCGTGCTCCTGCAGCACGATGGGCCGGCGCGTCTCCAGCGCTCGGCGGATCGTGGGATAATGATCGAGGTCGAGGCTGTGGGAGCGGACAGCTTCGTTGGCGAGCTTCCCCCGCGCCGCGCGCACATGGAGGCGGTCGCCTTCCAGGGTAAGGACGGCGGCCATGTCGTGGGGCACGAGATCGTGGAGAGCGTCGAGAGCCCGGGTGAGGACGTCGTCGAGGGCCGCCGGGTCCGCGGCCAGGGCGGCAATCTCCTTGAGATCACGGGTAGCGTCGAAGAGCTCGGCCATGGTTCCTCCTTGAAACAACGAATATTCGGTATGTAACGATTATTCGTTGTATAGAGCAACCATATTTCGCTGTATTGGGTATATATAGAAGTTTTCTTCTTCTAATCTATTATTATAAAACAACTTATATTTTCAAGAGTTTTGGCACCCCTCCTGCTTATCTGGAACCATAGAACACAACCGCGCCAACGCCGGCGCCACCCCACTGAAAGGATGAGACCATGAACGCCAACGTCATCAGCAGCCTGAACGTGATCCTCGCCGACGCCACCGTCCTGTACCAGAAGCTGCACCACTTCCACTGGCGGGTGCAGGGCAGTGGCTTCTACCAACTCCATGCCAAATTCGAGGAGATGTACGACCACTTTGCCGACGTCAGCGACGAGGTCGCCGAGCGGATCCTCATGATCGGCGGCGAGCCCCTCGCCAGCCTGGCCCAGGCCTTGAAGCTCAGCAGCGTTGAAGAGAGCCTCGATGTGCCGTCGGGAGGCGAGATGGCCGTTCGGGTGCGCGCTGAACTCGACAACTTCCGGATCAAGATCCGGCAGGCCGTGGCGGAGGCCGAGGCCGCCGGGGACCGGGGCACCGCCAACATGCTCGATCCGGTCGCCGATGGTCTGGACAAGGAGATCTGGATGCTCGACGCCTACCTGGCCGACTGATCCCGGTCCCTGCGACCGAAACCGGCGCCGCCCCGACCATCCCCCTGGTTGCGGGCGGCGCCGTCGCGTCTAGAAGAGGTAGATGTCGACCGCGACGGCGCCCAGCAGCGCCATCCCCACCCAGGAGTTGATCTCGAAGAAGGCCTTGTCGATGCGGCGCATGTCCCCGCCACGCACGATGGCCTGCTCCCAGCCCAGCAACCCCGCCATGACGGCGACCCCCGCCAGGGAGACGATCCCCAGGACGTCGGCCCGCCGCATCGCCGCCGCCACGCAGGCCACCGCCAGCACGTGGAAGACCCGGGAGAGCATGAGCGCCCGTTCCGTCCCCAGCCGTGACGCCAGGGAGTGCAGGCCCGCCCGGCAGTCGAAGTCCGCGTCCTGGATGCCGTAGATGGTGTCGAACCCCGCGACCCAGAACATGACGCCGGCGGCGAGCCACAACGGGAAGGGCGCGAAGGCCCCGTGCACCGCCAGCCACGCCCCCACCGGCGCGATGGCCAGCCCCAGCCCCAGCACCAGATGGGCCAGGGGCGAGATGCACTTCATGTAGGAGTAGCCGAGCACGACGACCAAGGCCACCGGCGAGAGTTTGAGGCAGAGGGGGTTCAGCATGCCGGCGGCGAGCACCAGCAGCGCGGCGCTCCCCACCACAAACAGGCCGGTGCCCAGGGCGGATACCGTGCCCGCCGGCAGGTGGCGATCCGCGGTGCGAGGGTTGGCGGCGTCGAGATGGCGATCGACCAAACGGTTGAAGGCCATGGCCGCGCTGCGAGCGCCCACCATGGCCACGACGATCCACAGCAGCGTGAGCAGGGGCGGCCGGCCGGCCGTCGCCACGAGCAGCGAAATGATGGCGAAGGGCATGGCGAAGATCGTGTGCTCGAACTTGACGAGATCGAGGTAGCGGCGGATCAGGGTCATCGTCGGGCTCCGGAAGGCGGTGATAGCGTGATTCTCGGGTGGGGGGAGCATCGCCCGCACGGGCTGTGGCGTCAAGCCACGGCCGTTGGACACCGGCTCTCAAGCCCCTCCTGCAACGGCCGATATGAACAGTTGTGAGATCTGGACCATCGCCCAGCATCAATCTTGGGAGTCTGCATGTCGGTCACCACACCTTCTCGTCGGCTGTGCGCCTTCGTCCTCGGAGCGTTCCTGCTCGCCGGGCCCGCCTCCGCCCTGGACCCCGCCGACGATTTTCGCCAACTCGGTGTGGAGGTCTGGACCTCCCTCGACGGTCTGCCCCAGAACACGGTGCAGGCCATCCAGCAGACCTCGGACGGTTACATCTGGCTCGGCACCCAGGAGGGCCTCGTCCGCTTCGACGGTGTGCGCTTCTACGTCAACAGCTCCGCCAACAACACCACCTTCCGCCATGACGACATCCAGGCCCTGGCCCTGGCCGCTGACGGTAACCTGTGGGTCGCCACCTACGGCGGCGGCATCATCCGCATGGCCGACGGCGTGTGGTCCCGTGTCGACGACCTCGGTCCTCTCGACGAGGCATCCAACGTGATCTCCATGCACGCGAGTGATTCCGACCACCTGTGGTTCGGCACCCAGGACAAGGGCCTCTTCTTCTGGGACGGCGAGCGCATCCAGGATGCCCTCCTGCCCGACGAGTACGCCGCGACCGGTGTCATGTCCATCGCCGAAACCCCCGACGGCAGCGTGTGGGCCGCCACCAGCCGCGGCCTCGTGCGACGCACCCGCGGCGCCTGGGCCCTGATGGACCTGCCCGGTGGCACCGACCAGCCCGTCAAGTCCCTGCACCGCGACTCCGACGGCACCCTGTGGATCGGCACCAACCATCACCTCATCCGCTACCGCGGCGGCGACTTCAAGGTGTTCACGCCCCCCGCCAACTGGGCCTGGGATCACGTCCAGGTCATCATGCGCGACCGCCACGGCGTGCTGTGGGTCGGCGCCTACGGCGGCGGCCTCTACAGGCTGCGTGACGAGGAACTCACCCACGTCGGCACCCGCGATCTCCTGAGCGACGATTCCGTGCACTCCCTCTTCGAGGATCGCGACGGCTCCCTGTGGGTCGGCACGACCATCGGCGGCGTCAATCGCCTCCGCGAGACGCCCTTCGCCGCCCTCGACGAACGGGCCGGCCTGCCCTCGAACAGCGTGCGGGTCATCGAACAGGCCCTGGACGGCTCCCTCTGGATCGGCATGGATTCCGGCGGCCTAGCCCATGTGGTCGACGGCCAGGTCCAGTCCTACGGTATCGAGGACGGCCTGCCCGCCATCGTGATCCACGGGCTCCTCGCCGCCACCGACGGCTCCCTCTGGATCGGCACCGACCGCGGCCTGGGCCGCTACAAGGACGGCGAGTTCAGCGTCTACGGCACGGCCGACGGCCTGGTGCACGAGAAGGTCCGTGCCATGTGCGAGGACGGCGACGGTCGCATCTGGATCGGCACCAAGGGCGGCGGCGTCAGTTGCATCGACAACGGCGTCTGGTCCAGCTACACCGCCGCCGATGGCCTGCCAGACATGGTCGTGCGATGGATGGAGGTGGACAGCCAGGGTCACCTCTGGGCCATCACCGAAAGCGGTCCGGCCACGTGGGACGGCGAGCGCTTCGTGCCCGTCCCGTCGGACCTCGACCTCACTC
>JAUUZX010000494.1 GCA_030592025.1 bacterium
ATCTGTATTGGCTGTACGAGAGCTCGGTCCAGAACGTGGACCACGAGCTCACCTTCATCGACCGCGTCTTCAGGAAGGAATACGGCCGCAAGCCGACCCTGCTGCGGGAGGATTTCTGCGGGACGGCCCTGCTCTGCGCCAAGTGGGTGGCCCATCGTCGGGGCAACACGGCCCTGGGTGTCGACTTCGACGGCCCGACCCTGGACTGGGGCCGCGTCAACAACATCGCGCCCCTGGGTGAGCGGGCGCGGGACGTCACCCTCATCGAGGACGACGTGCGCAACGTCACCGGCCCCCGCTGCGACGTGCTCGCGGCCACGAATTTCTCCTGGTGGGGCATGAAGACCCGCGCCGAGCTGGGCGCCTACTTCCGCAGTTGCCACGGGGCTATCCGGGACGAGGGCATGCTCATGCTCGACTGCTTCGGCGGTCCCGAGGCCCAGGTGGCCCAGGAGGAGGAGCGCAACCTCGAGGGCTTCGACTACATCTGGGACCAGGACGGCTACAACCCCATCACCGGGGAGACCCGCTGCCACATCCATTTCGACTTCCCCGACGGCAGTCGCATGAAGCGGGCCTTCACCTACGACTGGCGCATGTGGACCCTGGCCGAGACCCGCGATCTCCTGTTGGAATGCGGCTTCTCCAAGGTGCTCGTGTATTGGGAGGGCACCACCGGCGACGGCGAGCCGAGCGGTGTGTTCCGGCCCAGCATGAAGGGCGACAGCGCCCCGGCCTGGGTGGCCTACATCATCGCCCGGTGTTGATGCCGGAGTGCCGACGGGCAGGTGAAAAAATTCCCTTGCCAAGGCTTCAGGAAGACGGCTTCAATCCCGATACAACTTAAGCGGTGCTGCGCCGGACCAGCCCGCTCGGACGACCTTCGTGTTTCCGGTGGATGCTGCGCGGTCGGCGTTCGTGGGAGTCGGGAATCATGGAATTCAATTCGTGCGCCCAGTGCGGGGCCGAGATCGAGGCCCAGGGGATCCACTATCGTGGCCGTAATTTCTGCAGCGATGAGTGCTGTGAGGAATTCGCTGCCGCGCTGGAGTCCAAGGTCGAGCCGGCCGAGGCGGATCTCGCCGAAGACGATGCCGACGACGACGCGCTGGACGATGATCTCGGCTACCGGGACGGTGACGACTTCGCAGAGGACGACGACACCGGCGACGAATTCGAGATCAAGGCGGATGATTTCTGAGGGGGATACGGGTCAGACCGGAAGATGAAAAAGGGAGCCCTTGCAGGCTCCCTTTCTATTCATGGACGGATCGTGGCTCAACCGCAGCCGTCACACCCACCGCTGCCCGTGCCGCATGCGTCACCGGCGCTGCCCAGTTGCAGCATGTAGCCGCGCCTGTAGGATTCGTCGATGTAGTCGATGGTCAGGCCACCGCTCTGCATGAGGACGTCCTTGGTCTGGCTGTCCACCACGAAGGTGATGCCGGCGTTCTCCATGATCTCGTCTGCTTCCTTTGGCTCATCCAGAGCCATGCCGATAGACGGCCCGCCTCAGCCGAAGCCCTGGACGAAGAGCCGGATGCCCTTGCCCTCGTGCTCGTTCCAGTCGAACGTGCCAAAGGCCTCGTTCGCCGTTTCCGAGATGTTGATCAGATCGTTCACGTTGTCCCTCTCCAGGTTCGGGTCAGCGGGTTCGTCGCCATCCCGTGAAAGGGTGGCCGGCCGCGTGACTGACATCGTCGAACTCCATATATCGTATCGGCCCACAATGAAATCAACCGAAGGAATTTCGCAACCTTCAAAGTTGCGCATGTGTTTTCATTTAGGGGGTGTGTCTGCCACGACACGATCGTACACCAGCCTGAGGACCACGCCCTTGTCCTGCCCTGGCCGGACGATCTCCTCGAGGGCTGTGAACTGGGAACCGTCGGCGGAGATGGAGTAGCGGCTCGTGCGGTCGGCGCCGCCGCCCCGCCAGTGCACCTCGAGGTGGTTGTTCTGCCACGTGGCCGTGGCCTTCACCTGACCCCGCTCGGTCCACACGGTGGTGGGACGGCCGTCCGTGCGCAGCAACCGGCTGATGTCCAGGCCGTCGGTGATGTCGAGCTCGTCGCCCTCGTGGAAGATGACGAGCTTCTGCAGGCGCTGCATGATCTGGGCGCCGGCCCGTCCTGCAGCCGGGTCCTGGGCGGATCGGCCTTCGTGGCCGCCGCCCATGCCGCCGCGTCCGCCGCCACCGCCGCCGCCGCCGCCACGTCCGCCCTTCATGCCACCCATCTGGCTCGACCCGCCGGACTGGCCGCGTCCGCCTCCGGCCTGGCGCATGACGGTGGCGGGGTCGTCGCTGGCCCGCACGTTGAGCACCCAGGTACCGCTGAGGTCGGGGTGGGCGGGCTCCTCGGCCCAGGTGACGCCGGGCAGGACCATGAGCGCGGCGAGGGCCGCGCTGCGCAGGAAGGAAATCATGAACGTCTCCTCGTTGCTGGACGGTGAAGCCCGGAATCTTGCGCCGGCCCGTTCCCCGTGGAGGGACGCGGGCCGGCGTCGAAGGATCAAGACACAGAACGCACGGAGAGGCGGATACCAGCGGACAAATCC
>JAUUZX010000510.1 GCA_030592025.1 bacterium
ATGGTCGTCGCCTTCGAGGTGGGACGAGGGGGGCGTCAGGGCTGTCACCCCTATTCTACCATGGGGCGCCGGGAACGTCCAACCGGCAGCCCTACCAGGCCTCCCGCTTCTCGCGCAGGGTCTGGTAGGCGAAGCGCGCCATGCGGGGCACGACGAGTTCCTCGAAGTCATCCCAGGGCAGCGTGACCACCTCCAGGTGGGTGCCCGCGTTGAAGGCGATGCGCTCGCACCCGGCCAGGCTGCCGTCGACCCATACATCCATGCCGTAGAGGTTGCCGAAGGGCGGCATGGCCCCCAGTTCACAGTCGGGGAAACGCGCTGCGAACTCGTCCTCCAGGGCCAGGCTGATGGTGTTGGCGCCGGCGGCCTCGCACAGCAGGTTGAAGTTCACCTTGAACGCGGCCGGCACCACGGCCATGGCCATGAGGCCGTCCAGGCGCACCAGGACGGTCTTGGCGAAGTCGCGCTCGGGCAGGTGGGCCTTATGGGCCACGTCCTCGGCGGCGTAGGCCTTGGGATGCTCGATGAATTCGTAGTCGACACCGTTGGTCTTCAGGTACTCCAGGAGTTTCTCGCAGGGCATGATCGTCCTCCTCGCCAGATCCTTCTTCACCAGACCCCCTCTTCACCAGGCTCGATGCTCCGCGGCGAAGCTGAGGTACTGCTCGTCGTAGACCCCCGGCGGCCCGTGCATCTGGAGCAAGTCCTCGGCCCCATGGAAGTTCATCTCCATGAGGACGGGACCGCGGGTCGTCAGGGCCACGTCCCAGTGCTGCATGCGGAACGGCGACAGGGCCATGGCCGCCTCGCGCATGATGTCCAGGAACTCGGGCCAACCGGCGATCACGTGGCCCTCGAGGCGGGCGCCGGTCTCGGGATGTCGCGGGCTGTACTCGTAGAACGGCCCCCCCGCCTTGACGACACGGCTGATCCGACCGGTCTCCGGGTCCACGTGGCCCACCACCGTCCCCGAGGTCATGTGCAGGCAGTTGGACGTCTGCTGGCGGCTGGTCGGCAACAGGATGGCCACCCGGAACACCTCCGGTTCGCCGCGTCGGACGAGCATCACAGTGCGCAGGGACGCCACCGTCTTGCCGCACAGGGCGCGGATGTCGTCACGTTGGGTCAGCAGTTCCGTCAGCAGGTACGTGCGCCGCTCCAGGGACACCTCGTGGATGTGCGCGACCACCTCGTCGACTGTGCAGTGCTTGCCATCGAGGGTCACCAGCCGCCCGTCCGCCAAACGCCGCACCAGGGCCACGGCGCCATAGCCCGCCGAGGCGTTGCTCGGCTTGCCGAAGAGGGGCAGGTCGTCGGTGGTGCGCAGGTAGGCGAAAAGTTCATCCGGCGTTTTAAGGGCCCGATGCCTTTCGAAGCAATCGGGCACCGGCGCGTAGATCTTCCGGATGGCGGGGACGGGCAGCCCGAACGCCTCCAGCAGCCGGTACAGCGTGTGCTTGTGGGCGATGGCCTGGAGCTGGGGATGGGAGAAGTGGCGGAATTCCTCGAACAGTCGCCAACCGCCGAAGGTCGCCGCGGCTTGGCCGTCGGGGACGCGCTCCCGATCGAACAGGGCATACCGGTAGTAGTCGTCGGGCCCGAGACGGTTGCGCACCTTCAGTCGCACCATGTCCCGGAACTGGCTCCGCAACGGCATGTCGAACCGCCCCCGGACCTCGCGCGCCGTGCGCCAGGCCGAGCGGACGTACCGCCATCTGCCACCTTGCGGTCTTGCCATGGTCGCCTCCCCCAGGGCGTCAGGCTACGCTGGCGTCAGGCTACGCTGGTGTCAGGCTGCCCCGGCGCCAGTATCCGCACCGCGGTCCTCACGACCGTGGCTCCCCGACCACTATGGCACAAATCGCCATAACCGATCAAGCTGCTTCAACATGCTGGCCCGGGGGACGTCAGCCGACAGGCTCCCCGCCGGGGATGGCGAGGCGCGTGAAGGCCTCGTTCAACTCGGCGACGGTCACCCGATCGGCCCCCTCCATGTAGTAGCGGAGCACGGCGTCGGTGCCGCTGGCCCGCAACTCGAACCATTGGCCGGCGAACGCCATGAAGGTGCCGTCCCCCGCGTGGAAAATCCGTTCGATGGTGGGCAGCACCGTACCCTCGGGCAGCGCGTCCAGCAGCAACGCCGTGGCCTCGTCGGGATCCTTCCCCTCCAGGGAGGCGAAGAACGCGACCGTGGCTTCCTTGCGCGCGTTGCCCGCCGTTCGGGCCGCCGCGCGGGCCTCGCCCTTGAGGGACTCGTCGAAGAGGGTGACGTCACGCCGCTCGTAGAAACGGTAGCGGGTCTCCCACCGAGCGAGCTGCTCCAGGTAGTAGGCGCCGAAGCTGCGGTCCTCGCCGTGCAGCCGGGCCGCCAGGCAAAGGGCCATGACGCCGATCTGCATGGCGTCCTTTTCCTTGGCCGCCAAGCTGCGCCGTTTGCCGTGGCGGCTGGTTGCGGGTTCGGCTGAGCCCATGGCCGCGCCGCCGCTCTCCTCGGCCATGATCAGGAGGCGC
>JAUUZX010000069.1 GCA_030592025.1 bacterium
GGGCACCTGCCTGAGGTACTCGCCGTCGGCGGAGAAGACGTCCCAGGTCTCGAGGATCCCTTCGGGTTGGTCGTTCGTGCCATGGGGCGTCTGGACCCAGACGGTCCCTTCGTCGCGGTCGTACAGGACACGGCTCACGCACTCGTCGTGGTCCTCGGCGATCGTCTCCTCGAACCGGCCGGTCACGTTGATGATCGGGCTCACGCCATCCTTGTCTTCCTGGGTCCGCTTGCGGGGTTCGTAGCTTCGTCCGAACACCCGCTGCAACTCGCCGTCGCGGTCGTACACCGAGATCTCGTAGGCATCCCGCTCCATGGCGACGTAGATGAGGCCCCCGGGGGCCAGGGCCCAGCGGCCCTCGATGTAGTAGTCGTCCCGTTCCACGTAGCGGCGACCGGTCGGATCCAGGGGGGTGACCTTCTCAAGGATGCGCCGGGGCTCGGCGCATTCATCGTCACAAACGGCCAGGAAGCGTTCGGCGTAGCTCTCTCCTTCGTGGTTGAAGATGAGACGCCCGCCGGTCGCGGCCAGCACGCCGTCCACATACTGGACGTTGATCATGACCCCGATCTTGCCCTCGGCAGGTTCGCCGATGGGGAAACGGGAGTCGGTCGGCGTCCCGTCCTGGTTCAGGCGGATCAGGCGCCCGGGGAAGCCCGCGCCGATCCCGACGACCTGGTTCTTCATCAGCACGACCCCGATGGGTTGGCGCACCTCGCCCGGCCCGTCTCCCTGGCGGCCCAGGTCGCCCATGTACTCGCCGTTCGCCGAGAGCACCGCCACCCGGCACATCTGGTTGTCCATCACGTAGACGGTGCCGTCGTCACCTCGCGCGACATCCACGATCCGGCCGAAGATCACTTCCTCGTCCTCGCCGCCGGCGCGCCACTCCTCCTCCAGAGTGAGGGGCTGCACGCCCTGGGTCGGGCCGTCCTCATCGATGAGGCGGGGGACATCGGACGCGATGCCGTTAATGGGCGACAGGAGAATGATCGCAAGCAGGGCGGGTAGCGTCTTCATGGAGTCTCCTCGATCTCGGCCGGCAAGGTGGGGGAGGGTTCGCGCCTTGATTACGACGTGACGATCCAATGGTTGCGGGATGGCGTGCTCTCCCCCAACGGTACAAGGCCCCTTGCCACGTGGGCAAGGGACCCAGGAAATCCGAGGTCGATGACCCGGTCAGAACAGCTTGATGGAACGCAACTCGACGTAGTCCGGGAAATCGCGAGTGCCGTCATTTCGGGCCTCGACGCGCACATACCTCGAGTCCTGGGAGCCGAGTTCAATGACCGTCGGGTCGCTGACCGTCAGGCCGTCATCTGCCGTGGCGCCCATGCCGACGATCTCGAAACCGTCGGAGATCACGGTCCATCCGGCGTCATCCCATGCCGGGGCCGTGTCTCCCGTTTCGGGATGGACCGCCAGCTGGGCATGGGTAATCTCGCCGTCGCTGAACATCTGGAAGATCCTGGCTTCGGAGAAGTCGATCGAGGTGCAGGACCCGTCGCTGCACGCGTCGATGATCAGAACCCCGGTAACCGACGGGGCCTCGTTATCCCACGTCGCGCCGCTGTCGGCATCCATCTTGGTGCTCAGGTTCATGTCGTCGCTGGTGGGATCCACGTTGCACAGGGAACCCTGCGGGTTCCATTCGAGCGTACAGTCGGCGGTCATGTCGTTTTCGTAGACGTAGGTGAGATTCTCGGTCCCCGTACCGTCATAGGCCGTGATCAACGCGACGAGGGCGGCACCGCCTGAGCTTGTTCCGTTGAGCACATTGACGGGATCCGGGGCCGGCTTGGTGACCTTGTCGTCGTCGTCGCTGCACGCGGCAAGGGCAAGAGTCAGGCAGAGGCAGAGAATCGTGATTCGATGCTGTTTCATTGTTCCCTCTCTCGTTATTGATGCTCGGCCCTTTGAGCCGGCACAGATACGGTCAAATCAGCCGCCGTTCACCAAGTCTGTCGAAAACGGCAGTTGATGGCCCCTCTTTGAAGTCTGGAGATCAGAAGTTTCCGAGCTCCGGGGCCAGGATAACATGAAAGAGGATAAAAAACATCTGGTAAAGGGAGTTGCTGGCGTGCGCCTGGTTGCTCTTTCCGCCTCGTCCCCGCTGGTCCCAGCCGGGGCTCATGGGGTCACACGCTGTATCTGGTCGACTCCGAAGCCGAATCCATCACACTCGAGCTCGTTTCGGTATCGGGATCCTCCTCCCACTCCGCGTTTCCCAAGACGGGCATGGGCCTCGGTTCGGGCGGCTACTGGAGCTCTTGTCTTGCGAGTCGCGAGCCCGTGATCCGCGATCTCACCGTACCGGTCTACGACCGGAACGAGATCGTTGCCGTGGTTCTTGTCGGCAACAGCGCAACCGACTACGACGACCTCGCCGACGACCTGAAGTGAGGCCGCTGTTGAGTAGGGGGTCTCGAAAAGGCCGTGGTCCCTGGCGGCCATCCCTGCTAGTATGCACTTCGGTTACGTCGTTGGTGCTTTGTCATCGGCTGGAACGGGTAAAATTCACCGGTCGGTTCGGCTTCCACTTGGTACTGCATACATGAGACCGCAGAGACCCGTCACGGCCTCGGATTGGGGGAAGGCCATGAATATCTATCGTGTTCTCAGCATCATCATCCTTTTGATTGCGCTGATCGTCCCGGTGGCGTACGGGGCCGGTGAAGACCGTGCCGAGGTCTCTTCGGCGTTGGCGATGTATTACAAGGTCACCCCCGAAGAGGTCGCCGAGGTGCGGGATGCGGGGGTCTCCAGCGACGACCTCGCCGTCGTCCTGTGCGTTTCCCAGTTGAGCAAGACCTCGTCGGTCAACATCGCCAAACTTCGTGCGCGAGGCGACTCGTGGCTGGACATCATGAAAATCCGGAGCGTGGGGCCGGAGTCCTTCTACGTGATGATCGCCGCGAAGGTCGAGAGCAGGATCTACGCTCCCATCCTGGATAAATACGCTTCCGTCCGGCAATCCGAATGGAAATCGATCGAACTGACGAGCGAAGAGATCATCAATCTCGTCAACCTCAAGTTCGTTTCCAGCCAGTACGACTACTCGATCTTCAAGATCATGGAAATGCGGGACGCCGGCGGGACCTTCCTCGAGATTGCCGCCCAATCCAAAGCCGCCAAGGATGCCATGGCCGCGGAGGAAAAGAAGCAGAGGAAGCAGAAGGCCGAAAAGGGATCCGGATAGCCGCGTCCTTCAACGAACGAGCGTCATCGTCCCGGTATCCTCCTGGCCTCCGCTGCGAATCCGGGAGAGATAGGTGCCCGAACCCACGGGTCGGCCGTCGTCGTCGTTCCCATTCCAGGCCACGGTGTGGTCCCCCGCCTGCCGGAATTCATTGAGCAACTTCCGTACGCGGTGGCCGGCAATATCGTAGACGACGATCGTGACCCGGCCGTCGCGGGGGATGGCGAATCGGATCGTTGTGGTCGGATTGAACGGGTTGGGTACGTTCTGGTCCAGTCGCACGACCGGCGGCAGCGTGGGTTCCCCGACCGGGCTGATACCGAGGGTCCCCCGGACGACCCCCCGGCCGTGGGTGCCGGCCACCACGAGAGCGTCGGCGGGCCGGACCGCCAGCATGTCGACCACGGCGTTGCCCACCACGTCGGCCGCTTCAAGCAGCCAGATCGTGGCGCTCCCGTCGAGGTTGATCGTGGAGTAGATGCCCGTGCTGGTGGCGACCAGGCAGTAGTCCACCGCGGTGACGGG
Organism: bacterium; assembly: GCA_030592025.1. The sequence goes on from JAUUZX010000069.1 coordinate 3,725, forward strand.
CAGCCAGGCCACCGACCGGATCGACGGCGAATTGGCGCCGCCCAGATTCCCCTCCACCGGCATCCAGTTGCTCCCCCCGTCGGCTGAGTAGAAGACGTTGACCACGTTGTAGTTGGAGAAGGCCACGAGCACCCGCTGGTCGTCGTCGTGGTGCACCGCGATGCTGCTGACATAGGCGCCGTCCGGGAAGCCCGCACCGATGTCGAGCCGGACGGGAGTGCTTCCGGGTGGCGCGGTTGCCGCGTTGTCCAGACGATGAAGTTGGCCGCCGGCGGTTCCGAAGTACAGGATCCGGGAAGCGGAGCGCGAAAGGGACAGGGCCGATATGGCTTGGCCCGGCGGCGCCTGGGTCAGGACGCTCCAGTTGACGCCGGTCGGCGCGGCGTTACCGGTGGGGATGCCCGTCAGGTCGCTGTTGCGCCACAGGGCGTCGTCCGCAGCCAGGAACATCTTCGTGGCGTCGCCGGGATCGAGGATGAAGGGCTTGAGCCAGAGCGAGGTGTCCGCGGCCGGCGGATCGATCCGGCTCACGGTCTGCAGGGCGCCATCCGCGTTGTCCAGTCGCATCCGGAAGACACCGTAGTTCTGCTGGTAGGACATGTAGTAGGTGCCGATGGATCCGCTCGCGTCCGCGACCGCACAGAAGCCGCCGTCGCCCTGCAATTCCTCGGCCCAGTCACCTGCCGGCAATGTCTCGGCGCTGAACAGCGAACCGTTGTCCTGGGTGCCCCCGATCATCGCCGGGTTGCCCGGGAGATTTTCATCGATGGCCACGGTGTAGAACTGGCTCGTGTTGTACCCCTGGTTCAGGGTTGTCCAGACCACGGTGCCTGCGTCTGCGTTGGCCGTCCGATGCACCCCGCCGTCGCTGGCGGAGTAGGCGATGGCCGACGATCCCGGCTGGAACACGAGGCCGTGCAGGTCGGCGTGGTGGACGGCGTAGCCCCACCCGCCCATGAGAGAGGTGTTGTTCGCGAGTTGGAAACCGTCCGTGCTGCGGTGCAGGTACACGCCACCGAGATACACCGTCTCGGGGTCGGTCGGGTTGACGGCGAGCATCTGGCAGTAGCTGCCCTGGGTCTCGTAGTGGGACGCGCCGTAGGTACCGGGCAGGGTGGCCAACTGGCTCGAGCGGTCGAGCCACATTCCGCCGCCTCCCGCGCCGTTGCCCGACAAGTACTGGTAGCGGAACAACGCCGCGTCGGGCTGGGTCCAGGTGTTGGCGACCAGGAACCACACGATGGTCTCGTCGGAAGGGGCGATGGCCAGGACGATGCGGTCGTAGTCGGTGTAGCCGGGTGGGGTGATGTCCGTCCAGGTCACGCCGTCGGTCGAGCGGAAGGTGCCGTGCTGGGCGCCGTCGTAACTCAGGGTGGCGTAGACGACGCCCGTGGGCGAAATCGCCAGGTCGGCGTAGCTGGCCGGCGTGGTCGGGTCTCCCAGCACATGGGTCCAGGAGGACCCCCCGTCGGTGGAGCGGTAGATGCCGCCCCAGGTGGCGGCGTACACCTCGTCGTCGATCGTCTCGGAGGCGTCGACGTCCAATCGCCAGACCACCTGCCAGGGTGAAGTGAAAGCCTGGGGGTCGGCGCCGGCGGTGGTCGCCAGGACCGACCAATTGCGGCCACCGTCCGTGGACTTGTAGATCCCGTCGCCGGGGTGGACGAGGAACCCGCTCGTCGGTCGGGAGGCCGATCCGCCTTCGCCCTCGCCGGTTCCGTAGTACCAGACGTTCCTGTGGCCGGGCCGCGTGTCCTGGGCCACGGAGGAAACGTGGTGGATCTGGCTGCTGCCGGTGGTCAGGTCCCAGTTAAGGCCGCCGTCCTCCGACCGCCACATGCCACCGCTGACGCCGCCGGCCAGCAAGGTGTTGAATCCGGGATCAGCGACATCGATACCGAGGGCCCGCGTGCGCCCGCCGACGTTGGCGGGTCCATGGAAGCTCCAGGTGAGCGACTTCTCGTTCCCTTGCCGTCGCGGCATATGCGCGGCGAACTCCAGCTCGAGACGACGGATATCCTGAGGGAGGCGTCCCGTTGCCGGATCGGCGAGCTTCATGACCTGGGAGTCATGGCGGACGAGCAGATCTTCCCGGTGTCGGGCGTTGGGAGCGGGGTCGGCGTTGCGGGATGGTGGTGCCGGTGGCAGTTGGAAGGTTCCGGAGTGGGGTGTGCGGTCCGGCAGCCACAGGAGGGACGCAAAAGCGACGATGGCCAGGAAGGGCAGGACGGCTAGTGCCTTCTTCATGATAGTTCTCCCCACAGGTGGGTCTGACAGGTGTCGGATTTCCTCTCGGTTACTCGCTAAAAAAAGTGCCAAACCGGCCGCACCGGGGGCTGGTCTACGCGGCTCGGCGTGGCCCGGCAAGTGTCCCGACATGGTCGACCGTGGTTTTCTTGCGGGGATCCTACAGGATTAGTCGGAAATAGTCAATTTGCGGCGGATGTCGCCCATGATGGTGCGACCGTGCATGAACAAAATGTCATTTCCCCGCAACGGTCCCGTAACGTCGGATAGTTCATATTCATTCAGGTGAGGCGCTCCAACAAGAGCGCCACCGGCTCATCGAGTTCACCGGTATCCTGCAGCACCCGGGCCAGATCCAGGGGCTGGAAACGGGCCAAACCTCGCCAGTCCGGTCTTGCCTGTTCCGGGCCGTTCCGGCACCCGGTGTCATGCTCCGCAGGATAGCATGGGAGAGGGCGCCTGGCCTATCAACGGGTAGAAGCAGGATGGAAATTGCGACGGGGAGAGATTTGAAGAACCGTCATCCATTGCTGTGGAATTCTCGAAACCGTTGCCACAGGTGTCGTGTTCCTACCGACAAGTCCATCCGGAGTTTGATCGGGACCGCTTTACAGCGGCCTGGTTTGTGCTAGAATGCTAGGCAACTGCGGAAACAAGCGCCTGACGCTGTTCCGCCTTGGTAGTCTGACTGGGAATCCTGCGTAATCGCAGGGGCGTGGGGATGCCCCTAAAACCTTTTGGACTCTGAGATTCCGTGCCCGCCGTTCGTTCCCGCTCGAGATAGCGACGACGGCGCGCCTACCAGCTTTGCCCAGGGTTCAATACGAACCCGCGGGCCACAGGATTCCCCCGACAGTCGGGGGGACGGGGTTCGGTCGTCGTCGTTACGATTCCCGGACCACTTTGAAGCGAGAGGGTTCTGCCAGAAGAAGCTGGCGATTCTGACCGCTTGGTTAAGCCGGCAAGCCGGCATTTGGAGAAAAGACCTTGAAGAAACTGTACATTGGCAACCTCCCGTTCACCGCGACCGAAGACGAAATCAAAGAGCTGTTCGGCGCCCATGGCGA
>JAUUZX010000158.1 GCA_030592025.1 bacterium
ATCTGGAGCGGGGTGAGCGACCGGACGAAGGTGCTCTTCCTCAGCCACATCACCGCGCCCTCGGGAGTCGTGATGCCCATCGAACCCCTCATCGCCAAGGCCCGCGAACGGGGCATCCTGACCATCATCGACGGCGCCCACGTGCCCGGCCAACTCGACCTCGACCTGCACGCCCTGGGCTGCGACGTCTACAGCGGCAACTGCCACAAGTGGCTCATGGCCCCCAAGGGAGCGGCGCTGCTTTACGTCCGCGAGGAACGGCAATCCATGGTCGAGCCCCTGGTGGTGAGTTGGGGGTGGGAGACGAACAAGCCCGGCCCCAGCCGCTTCGTGGACGAGCAGGAATGGACCGGGACGCGGGACCCGTCGGCCTACCTGGCGGTGCCGGCGGCCATCGACTTCTTCGAGGCCCACGACTGGCCGGCCGTGCGGGTGCGGTGCCGGGAGTTGCTGCTGGAGGCCCGGGCACAGCTGCTCGAAGTGATAGGCCTGCCGCCGCTGTGCCCGCCGGATCCCTGGTTGGCGCAGATGTGCGCGCTGCCGCTGCCCGCGGGGACGGACGGCAAGAAGCTGGGGCTCGCGCTGCGGGAGAAGCACCAGGTGGAGATCCCCGTCACCGAGTTCGCAGGCCGGGTGTGGTTGCGGGTGTCGATCCAGGGGTACAACACGGTTCAGGATGTGGACCGGTTGGTGGAGGTGGTGGGGAAGGAACTGGCCGCGCGGTAGGCGTGGCGTCGCCTCACTTACCCCGCTTCTCCCTCTGATACAGCAAGGAGACCACCAGCAACAACACACCGACCCCCACGAACGAGACGATGCGGTACCCCTCGGACAGGGCGCGCATGTCCACGGCGAAGATCTTCACCACCACCAGCCCCAGCAGGGCCATGCCGGCCAGACGCACGGCCCGGACACCCAGCCCGAATCCGCCCCAGATGAGCACCCCGCCGTACAGGGTCCAGAAGATGGAGAGGGTCACCAGCGCCGCGCCGTCGGTGAAGATGTCGCCGCCATGGCCGGCGTGGAATGCGGCGAGGATTTCGAGGGACGTCACCATGAGGCCGAGGCCCAGCGCGGCGACCAGCAGGGGCGTGCCCAGGCGGCGTTCCCAGGTTGTGGTGCGCGTTCCGTCGGTCAGGTAGGTGTGGGCCATCCAGGCCAGAACGACGATGGTCGCGGCGCCCGCCAGGAAGCCGGCGTTCAGGAAAACCTGCCAGGTCGACGTCGCCGAGACGGCATGGATCACCTGAATGACAAAAGTCCCCACCGCCGCGCAGGCCAGTGACGCGAGGGCGAACCCGCGCAACCACGGTCGTGCGCGCCACAGGCCCAGCGCCAGGGCGACGGCGGCGTACACCGCCCACACCAGCGGCACCGTGACCAGGGGCAGCTGCGAGCCGGAGTGGATGGCCATCCAGCGGATGGCCTCGGTGGTCAGCACCCACCAGGCGGTGAACGCGGCCACGGGCTCGACGAAGCGGTTGGCGATCCGCTCCCATTTTGCGCCGGTTGCGCCTGTGCGTCGCTGGATCCAGGCCGCGCCCAGCAGCGCGACGATGACCGCTGCGTCGGCCAGGAACGTGAGGTTGAACACGGGTACGTAACTCGCCGGTGTGTCTGCCAGGGCGGCCGTATCCGCCAGCACGACCCGCACCGCCGCGAACAGTAGACCTGCCAGGGCGGCCAACCGGTGGTGGGGGTCGCGCAGCCGCCAACCCATCACCAGCAGCAGCATGCCCACCAGGGCCCAGGCCAGGCTGATGCTGAAGTCGTCGAACTGCACGGGCACGGCGATGATGGCCAGGGCGGCCCCGGCGTAGAAGTTGGCGATCACCGCGGGGTCGTGGCGGCGACCGCGACCGCCGACGATGGAGGCGACGATGTAGACGGCGGCAATGACGAACAGCACCGGGCCGCGCGCAGCGTCCAGGTCGTCCCCGAGAGCCGCGTAGACGACGGCGGCGTACCAGGCGCTGTTCACGGCCACCAACGCCGTGCGGGCCAAACCCCAGAAACCGGGACGCACCTGGCCGAACCAGGGCACGAGGCCGTACAGCACCCAGATGGCGGTGGTGGACAGCAACACCAGGGTCCGCCAGGCGGGGGCGTAATGGGGCCCCCACCAGCTGGCCACGAGCAGGGCCGTGCCCACGAACGAGCCGAGGGGCAGACCAGCCCAGCCACGTCGCCGACCCACCAGCACCGCGCCCAGGTTGACCCCGATCAGGTAGGGCAGCAGCGTCCACGCCGCGCCCTTGTCACCGGCCAGCACCAGGGGTGTGATCAGCGCGCCGGTGAGGGTCAGCCCGGCGATGGTCAGGGAGTTCTGGGCCAGCGCCATGAGCGCCCCCAGGAATGCCACCGCCAGCAGCGCCGGGAACACGACCTCCGCGCCGATGAGCTGGTGGAAACCGAACAGTCCGTAGGCCACCAGATACAGCAGCGCGATGCCGCCCCCCAGCAGGCCCAGGCCCAGGAAGCGGTGCGTGCCGCCCACGATGCCGCGGCCGATGATCAGGAAGCCCAGTGCCACCGCCGTTGCGATCAGCACCTGGGGCAGTCCCGACAGGGAGGAGTACTCCAGGTCGATGGCCAGAAAGAAAGCGGTGCCCAGGAAGATGGCGACGATGCCCAGCCAGGTCAGCCACTGGCCGCCGATGATCTTCTCGAGGTCGACGGAACGGCGTGGTTTTGGCGGGCTCTTGGGAGGGGAGGGGGCCATCCGCAGGGCTGGGGTCCTGGCGGCGGGCTCGGCTGGAGGCGTCACCGTCTCCCTGGGTCCCGTTTCGGCGAGCTTCGCGCGGAGCGACGCCACCTCGCGCCGCAGTCGGCCCAGGTCGCTGCGGGTCACCAGCATCATGATGAAGGTGACGACGATCAGGGCGACCAGACCCATCACCAGGATGATGACGAATTCCATGATTCCCTCCCGACCACAGACATGGTTAGCACCCAAGGGCAGTGTAATGGGGACGTGGAGGAACTCCTACAGTTCAAATGAGCCCACGCCAACAGACGATCAGGTAGCCTAGCGTACCGCCGGCGTGGGACAGCGCCGCAGGCCATACGGATCCCCAGTGCGCACGGCTCCACGTCCAGAACGCCCCCGCGCCCACCACCCCGACGAGCATCAGGGCCATGCCGCCCATGCCGGGGGCCAGGGCCCCGACGGTGAACACGTGGTACGACGCAAAGAGCAGCACCAGCACGGCGCCCGATCGCGGCCCGCGGAGCAGGCGATGCTGCAGCCAACCCCGCCAGTACAGTTCCTCGGCCGGCCCGTTGACCAGACCCATGAAGACGAACAGCGCCCCCGGGGCGGCCGGATCCACGCCCCAACCGGACAGCACCCGGCGCAGCAGGGTGGCGTCGGGGAACAGGTCGGGCCTGAGGGCGAACGCGACCACGGGCGCGGCGGCCATCAGCATGCCCAGGAGGATGCCAGCACCCACACCGCGGCGCACCAGGCCCAACTGCCGCGCGTGGTCCCGCCAACCGAGACCCGCGCGCTTGGCCAGCACCGCCGGCAGCATCAGGCACAGCCCCACGTGGTACGTAGCGAACACGATCGGCACGCTGTGCAGACCGGCCAGAATGGCGATGACCAGCAGGGGGGCCAGGAGGGCCAGGAGCCACGTGCCTGCGTTTTTGGGCATGGCGGGCCTTCCCATGGTGGACGTGGTCGCGGAGTCCATGACCCGCGCGATGCCCAGGGCGATTCGAGCAGTATGAGGGGGCTTGGGCCATCCGTAAACTGTGGGGTCCGGCAGGGGATCAGGGGTGTTGAGTCCGTGGGAATTGCTGGACAGTTAAAAAGTTTCGATATTAAGCGCTGGTTTATTCCGCCCCGACCGTTTGGTGGCTGAACACGATGATACGAACCCCCCGCCGTCTCGAAGGAGAAGGACATGAAAGCTCTCCCTACCATCACGATGGTGCTCATCGCCACCATGACGATCACCGGTCTGGCCGAAGCCCGCGGCGGTCGCGGCAACGGGCAGGGCCGTGGGGCGGGACGCCAAGAAGGTTCGTGCCAAGCCAGCCTGGCCTCCCTGCCGGTCGAGGACCTGAGCGATTACGAGAAGGATTCCCTCGTGCTGATGCGCGAGGATGAGAAACTGGCCCGGGATGTCTACCTGACCCTGGGCGAGACGTACGACCTGCGGGTCTTCACCAACATCCCGCAGTCCGAGCAGCGCCACATGGACCAACTGGGCGAGTTGCTGACCCGTTACAATCTGGACGATCCCGTCGCTGGCCTGGGTCGCGGGGAGTTCGCCAGCCGTGAGATGCAGGACCTCTACGACAAGCTGGTGGCCGAGGGCAGCGAGAGTGAAGTGGCGGCCCTGATGGCCGGCGCCACCATCGAGGACCTGGACATCCACGACCTGGAGACGGCCCTGGCCGAGGGCGTCGACAACCAGGACATCACCCTGGTCTACCGCAACCTGGCCAAGGGTTCGCGGAACCACATGCGGGCTTTCACCACCCAGTTGAAGGCCCACAACGTGGACTACGAGGCCCAGTACATCGCCCAGACCGATCTCGACGCCATCGTGGATTCCGAATGGGAGCGCGGGCCGGCCGACGGTCAGGAGCGGGGTGGCCGAGGCCAGGGCAACGGCCGAGGCCAGGGCAAGGGGCGGGGCCGCGGACGGTCCGGCTGCTGATACCGTCGCTCTGATACGAACAGGGAAGGGGCGCTCCCATGGGCGCCCCTTCCGTCTCTCTCCGAAACAAGCTCCGCCTAGGCTTCGGCGCGCTTCTTCTGGGTCACCAACGAAACCACCACCAGCGTCAGGAAGCTCAGGGGGATCGAGATGATCCCCGGCTGCCCCAGCGGGTGCCAGGCGTCCGCCGCCGTCAGGCCGTAGGGCCCGGCGAACATGGCCGGACCGGTGAGGATGATCCCCAACGCCGCGACGATGCCCACACTGATGGAGGCGACGATGCCAGCGGCCGTGGTCTTCGGCCAGAACAGGAGCATGACGATGGCCGGCAGGTTGGCCGATGCCGCCACGGCGAAGGCCCAGCCCACCAGGAAGCTCACGTTCACGCCGCGGAACAGGATGCCCAGCACGATGGCGATGATTCCCACGGCGAAGGCCGCGACCTTGCCGGCCTTGACTTTCTCCTGTTCGCTCAGGTTCATGCCCCCGAAGCGGTCCATGAGGTCGTGGGCCACGGCGCCCGAGGCGGCCACGATCAGACCGGCCACCGTACCCAGCACCGTGGCAAACGCGATGGCCGAGATGATGGCAAAAAGCACGCCACCGAACGACATCGCCAACAGCGGCGCCGACATGTTGTTGTCCGCCGGGTTCACCGTACCGCTGGTGGCCGCGCC
>JAUUZX010000486.1 GCA_030592025.1 bacterium
AATGCTATGATCGACAGGATGGGGGCGGCTCCCGCGTGGGGTCGCACAAAAATACTTCGTCTCCCGTGTGATGATCAACATGATGATGCGTTCTTCAAGGTGGAGGGAGATCCGGCAGGCCGTCGACCCGCCCATGGGTGGCGGGGACACGGACCGCACGCTGGTCATGACGTACCAGCGGGATCCGGCGAGCGAAGCGGGCCGGCAAGCGGCATCCCGGTTGCTGGCCCGCTACCGCGAACGCGTGCTGGTGTGGTGCTGGCGCGTCGTCGGCGATCGTGACGCGGCGCTCGATCTGGCCCAGGAGGTCCTCATCAACGCCTACCAACGGTTGGTGGAGTACGACCACGACGACCGTTTCGGCGCCTGGCTCTTCACCATTGCCCGCAACCGTTGCCTCAGCGAACTGCGTCGACGTCGGGTCCCCCTGGCCGAAAACGCGGTGCTCGAGATGGTGGCCGACACGGCGCCCGCCCCCGATGAGGCCCTGGAGCGTCGGTTGGCGGCGGAGGATCTGCTGGGCATGGTGAAGGACACGCTGACACCCGAAGAGCAGACGGTCCTGTGGTTGCGGTGCTACGAAGGGTTGCCGGTCGATGTGATCACACGGCGCCTGGCTCTCGACCAGCGAACCGGGGCGCGGGGGGTGCTCCAGCGGGCCCGTCGCAAGCTGCGGTCGGCCCTGGAGACGAGAGACGCCGAACCCCACGGAGGTCTCAGGTGATGGAGCAATGCCTGAACATGCAGGAGATCGCGGCCCTGGCCGGTCTGGCCACCGACGATCCCCGCCGGCGGCATCTGGAGAGTTGCCCTCATTGCCGCGGCATGGCCGAGGCCCTGGGGACGTTCCTCTCGCCCGGCGACACTTCCGACCTCGATGATCTGGCCGGCGCCGACGTGGATCTGTGGACCCGCCTGGCCGCCGCGATGGACACGCCGGCGGCTGCGCCGGTGGTTGCACGGCCACGGCGTCGGCGGGGTTGGCTCGCCTTGGCCGCCGTGTTGGCGGTGGCCTCCCTGGGGTTGGCCGCCGCCGACCTGGCCCATTTCCGTGAATTCCTGGCCCCACGGACCGGAGAACGTCTGCGTGGCGAGCCGGCAGCCACCGACTTGGTCAGCACACCGGTCGACGACGGGTTGCGCCTGGCCTGGTCCGCTGCTCCGACCGCAGAAACCTTCGTGTTCGTGTTCCTCGCCGCCGACCTGGAGGACGTGGGCCGGTTGACGTCGCCCGCCCCGGTCCTTGAGATCACCGGGGAGAGCCTGCCCGCGGCAGCGTCCCTGTGCCAGGTCTTTGCCGTGGCCCAGGGCGACACCATTGCCCGCAGCGCCATCGTTCGCCTGCGCCCCGCCCGGGAGTAGGGAAGTGGCGCGACGCTCTCGCTGTCTGCTCCTTTCGCTGGTGGCCGCTGCCACCTTCACCCACCCCACCTTCGCCGGTGACGCCCTCATCGACTCGCTCCTGGTCCTGCGCGACGGCCACCGGCCCGACAGGGTGGACAGCCTGGCCGGTCCGGCCATCGAGGCGGCCCGCACCGACGGGGACTCGACGCGATTGCTCCACCTCCTGCTGATCCGTGGCGCGACCCGGGCCGGGTTCGGTCACGCCCGTCGAGCGGAGAGCGACCTGCGGGAAGCCGGTGCCCTGGCCACCGCCCGGGTCGACACCCTGCGTCGGCTCCAGTGCATACGCTGGCTGAGCGTCGCTGTCGGTCGGCAGGGGCGAGGCGTCGAGGCGGCCCGCCTCTACGACGAGCTCGAAACCCTGGCCGCAGCGGCCGGGGATTCCATGCACCTGGGCTGGGCCTGGGTCGGTCAGGCCTACGACCACCACCTCCAGGGACGCCCGGCGGCTGCCGGGACGACCTACGCCCGTGCGGCCCGCGTCCTCGAACGGAGCGGGGAAGTGGATGGCGCCGTTTGGGCCTGGAACGGTCGTGGGCTGGCCCTGCGCCAGGCCGGTCGTTACCGCGAGGCCCGCGACGCTTTCGCCCACGTGCTGAGCCTGGCCGAAGCAAGCGGGAACGTCGTCAACGAGGCCACCGCCCTGAACTATCTGGGGCGGTTGGACATGCAACTGGGCGATCCCGGGCGGGCGGTCAGCCTCTTCGAGCGCTCGGCCGCGATCCACCGGGCCCACCAGCATCACCGCGAGGGCCTCGTGCCGTGCATCGACATCGCCACGGCCCGCATCATGCAAGGCCGGTACGACGCGGCGGAAGCGGGCCTGGACTCGGTGCTGGTGGAGTGCCGCGAGCTCGGTCTCCGCGACCTTGAGGTCTTGGCCGGGAATCATCTCGTGGACGCCTGGCTGGCCCAGGGTCGTCCCGTCGCGGCGGCCGCCCGTTGCCGCGAGGTGCTCGCGGGTGGGGAGATCCCGTCGCGGTTGAGCGCCACCGAGATCCGCCTGCGGCTCGCCCGGGCCCTCGCGATCCAGGACAGTCTGGCGGCGGCGACCCGGGTTCTCGAGGAGGTCCTGCAGGGGGGGGCGGGCTCGGTTGCCCTGGAACTGCGGACGGCCGGTTTGCTGGGGGCCCTGCTCGTGGATCTGGAGCGTCCCGACGAGGCCGCGCAGGTGCTGAGGCCGACCCTGGCCGTGGCCC
>JAUUZX010000188.1 GCA_030592025.1 bacterium
AATATCCACCCCCGACCCGTTGCCGGGGTTGTCGGACACGCCGAAGTAGTTCAGGACGTCCTTCAGGATCCGGACACGAGCGGCCAGCGTGGCGATGGCCTTGGCTCCCTCGTTGGCGTCGGTATGGACATAGGCCAGGTCCGACGTGAGGGTGATCAGGCGCGAGCCGTTGCCGTGGACCGCGAGGGTCGCCGGCGAGTACGTGTACCCACCGTCGGTGCCCGAGGCGTTGGCGAACAGCGCGAGGCGCTGGCCGGCACCGGTCGGGTTGACGAGATCAAACTCCCACAGCTGCGGGCAGCCACCGAAGGCGATCCAGCTCGTGATCGTGTTGAACACGGGGTTCGAGCCCGGGTTCGTGACGAGCACACGCGGGGCCAGCTGGCCGTCCAGCAGGTCGCGGTGCACCTTCGACACGAAGGTCACCAGCATGCGGTTGTTCAGGAAACCGACCGTCGCGCCACCGGAGGAGTTCAGGTCGAAGGTCAGGTTGTTACCGGTCAGGAACATGTCCTTGTCGCCCAGGTCCAACCAGTTCTCCATACGGGTGATGTCGTCATCGCCACCGTTGCCCCAGTCACCGTTGGACAGGGTCGCGGTGTTCAGGTAACCGGACGTGTAGATCAGGTCGCCGTACCAGCCGAGCTGGTTCGTCGTCGCACGTCGCGAGATACCGTTACCGATGGCCGAGCTCGGAGCCTTCGCGTAGTACACGTCGTAATCCACGCCCTTGGCCAGGCCGAGGTTCGCGAACGCATTGTACCACTCGTTCTTGGAGCCGCGGTCGGTGCCTTCTGACTCGTCCAGGAACAGGACGGAAGGCGCGATGTACGTGCCAGGGTTCGCCGTGTCTTCGATAACCGTGGGCAGACCGTTGACCGTGAAGTTGTCACTCCAGGCCATGGGGTCGCTGAAGTCGCCGAAGCCGGTGATGTCGGCGGGCAGAACCGTCGTGAACGGAGCGGTCACGCCACCGATGGCATCTTCACAACTGAAGTAGTAGTGCAAGATGTCGCCGGGGAACAGGAAACCCGTGTCCGGCATGTCGATCTGGAAACGGTCGCTCACCGGCAGACCCGTGGGGCCGTAGCAGGTGTCCATGAGGACCGTACCAGTGGCAGGCCAGTCCAGGTCGGGCAGGCGATGCGCATCGAACAACGAGTTGCGCTGCACCGTGTAGTGGAACGTCGGGCGAGCGGTCAGCTGGGCGCCGGTGCGCACGGCCACGGCGTCGATGGTGACCGAATCACCGTTGTGGTACCACTCGTGCGGCGTCGGGCTGATGTTCTGGGCCATGTCGAAGCGGATGCTGTTCCGGCTGAGGTCGACGGTATCGATGATGCCGATCTCGGGGAACGAATCCTGGGCCAGGTTCTGGTCCAGACCCGTCATGGCAGGACCCTCGAACGGGAAGGTCATCAGGCGCACGTTGTCGTAGTAAGGCGAGGGGCTACCGTTGTGGCCATCAAGACCCCAAACGTAGGCGATCTCGCTGGCGCCAACCATCAACTGCACCCACAGGCGACCCTGCTCGAGGTCCGCACTCACGTCCCAGAAGCTGCGCCCGTAATAGGGGCCGCCCGTGTAGACGTAGGGGGAGTGCTGCCAGGGAGCGTCCTCGATCGAGGCCTCATCACCGGGGGTGGAGCGCAGCAGCCACTCCATGTACACACCGGCTTCGCCAGCGACGAAGAACGAGTCGGTCATGAGCGTGTAGCCCAGCCGGCCACCATCATGGGTGGGGTCGACCCACGCGATGGGAGGGCTGACCACGGCGTTGCGCATGTGACGGTCTTCGTTGAAGGTCATACCACCGGTGTAGTTGACCACGTAGCCACGGGCGTACTTGCGCTCGTTGACCGAGGCAAAGCTACCGGGGAACGTCTCGGGGACGACAACGCCGTCATCGATGAACGTGACCTGGGGCGTGCCGTTGCTGACACACAGGTCAGGATCGCCGAGTCCCGATTCGAGGTGGGTGAAGTCACCCACGGCGCCGAGGAACTTGCGGTTGAACGCACCCAGCGTTCCGTCCTCGAAGTCGTGCGTGTAGATGGTGGCGGGGTTGTCCATGGTGACGGTCACGTTGTCGATACGCCACAGACCCGAAGACGGGTAGTCGCAATCTTGATCGGACCAGCCGCCATCGGAGTCACCGATGAAGGAGATCGCAACCTCGTTGAAGTTGTCACCGATGTACTCGCCGACCGCGTAGGTCAGGGGCACGGTAACGGTACCGGTCGAATCACCGGAGAGGCCCCACACGTCGTCGAAGCTCTCGTTCTCAAGCTCACGAGAGACGATGCCCCAGTCATAGCCGCCTTCCGAGTCCACGTCGAAGTCGAACGTGACGGAGAAGGTGGTGCTGAGCTGGTCATCAGCCACGGTGGCGCGCCACTCGAGGATCTTCCGCCAGCTGTTGCCATAACCGCCGACCGGGTCGCCAGGGCCACAAGACAGAAGCGTCTCATCGCCACAGTAGCCCGAGTACGTGCCGGAGAGGGCGAAGTACGTGCTGGCATGCCAGGTGGTGTCAGTGAGGTCAGGAATGGTCCAGTCCTTGGTGGTCCAGCCGTTCCAGTTGGCGGAACCCGCCGCGTCGAATGTACCGACGAGCGAAGGAGTCAGGCTCGCAGGACCGATCAGGAAGACCGTGTCGCGCGAAGCCTTGGAGAAGTTCAGCGGGCCACCGTGCTCAACAAGAGCACCATGACGCACGTCACCGAAACGGATCATGTCATCGCCGTTGTCGGCCAAGGCGCTCACGGAGAACGTCAAGACCAGAGCGAGACAAGCGAACATCGTGAATCTCTTCATGCTTTTCCCCCCATCGTTGACAATGTCAACACATGGTTAGGCGAACGATTGTTGCGCCGATTTGTGTGATTCAAGCACCACGGCGCATCACTTGGGCGACAAGAGTTCCCGTACTCGATACCAGCGCGGTTAAACCGCGCAAGCGAGCGAGACCTCCTTCAAAGTGCATACCCAGGATGACGAGTGAACAAGGTGTCAAGTGAACGGACGTCAGCTGAGTGGAAAAGGGACAGCGCACCTCAAGGGAAGGAAACTCTTTGTCAGTGAGTCGCAGAATGAGGTTACTCGAATCGGGCTATCGAGTCAATAGAGTTTTACAAAAAACGACAGGATCATAAAAAGTTGTGACAATTCGCCGGGGGACGCGCCGGCGCCCCCCGCCCCCCTACTCCTCCCCGGGGGCCACGGCCGTGAAATCGGCATAAAGTGCGAACAAACCATGGATGTCCCGCAAAAAGGCCTGCCGGCGCCGCTGCAGGTCCACATCATCGATGTTCACACGAACTTGATCGAAGAAAACATCGATGGCGGGACCTAGTGAGGATAAATTGTCAAAAACAGCTTCATAGTCCCCAGCAAGCTCCGCCCGCTGGAGGTCGGCGGCAACCCCTGCTACACGACTAAAGAGATCTTGTTCTGCCGGTTCAGGCAGATGGGCCAGGTCCTCGCCCGCGGCCCCCACCCCGCCATCCAGCCAGCGACGGCGGCACGCGTCCAACTCGGCCACGGGGAGGGTCGCCCCCTGCAGGATGTTGCGGCAACGTTTGAAACCGGTGGCCAGGAGCTGGAAATCCTCCCGATCGCGGTAACCGGCCAAAGCGCCGATCCAGGACCAGGCGTCCGCGGGGTCCGACCATCGCACAGGCAGCACGGCCCGCACCACGTCCGGATCCGCACCGCCCACCTCGACGAAATGGCCCTGCATCCGTGCCCGCATGAACTCGCCGAGAGCTGCGGCAACCTCGTCCGGATCCTGATCCGGAGCGAAATGGGCCAATGGCGCCAACACGGTCCGCAGGGCGCGGTCCAGATCGAATCGCAGATCTCCGGCCAGCAGGATGCGCAGCACCGCCAGGACCTGGCGCCGCAGCGCGTAGGGATCCTTGGCCCCGGTGGGCTGGAAGCCCGCCAGCCAGCAACCGACCACGTTGTCCAGACGGTCGGCCACGGCCAGGGCAGCGCTGACCGGGTCGCCAGGCACTTCCCCCGTCGCGCTGCGGGGCGCAAAGTGGCGTTCGATGGCCTGGCAGACCACGGCGTCCTCACCGGCCAGCTCGGCGTAGCGTGCGCCGATGAAACCCTCGAGTTTCGTGAACTCCTTGCCGTCACGGATCATTTCACTCACCAGATCGCTCTTGCTCAGGGTCGCCGCGCGGCGTAACGCCGACGGTTCCTCGCCGGTGCCCAGGCCCTGCCGCCACAGATCGCCGACGAGCCCTTCGAGCCTCTTCGTCTTGTCCAGCACGCTGCCAAAGCCCTCGAACCAGGTGACCGACGCCAACTGGGCAACCCGTTCGTCCGGGGTGCGCTTCTGGTCGAATCCCCAGTAGAAAAGGGCATCCGCCAGACGCGCCCGCAGCACGCGTTCATTTCCCCGGATCACGTTGTCGAGATGATCGTCGCCACCGTCGCGCACCGCCGCGAAGCGGGGCAGGAGGCCGCCGCCGCGCCGGCCCACACTGAAGTAGCGCTGGTGGGCCTTGAGAGCGGTGGTGATGACACGGTCCGGCAACTCGGCAAAAGCCTCGTCGTAGACGCCCAGAAACGGTGTGGGGTGCTCGCACAGGTGCACGACCTCCGCCAGGAGCTCGGGATCCCCGCGCAGTTCGGCGTCGGGGTCCCAGTCGGCCACCGCGCGGGCCAGGCCCTCGACAATGAGCCCCTCGCGCTCAACCGGATCGACGATCACGCCGGCGGCCCGCAGGGAGGCCTCGTAGGCGCCAGGCTCCGCAATCTCGATGGGGCGGTCCTGCCCGAGGGTGCGGTGGCCACGGGATGTGCGCCCGGCCACCAGGTAGCCCAGACCGGCGGGGACCACGTCACGGCCCAGCAGGGCGACGAGCCACTGCAGGGGACGCGGGTACTCCAGATCGTGATCGCCCCAGCGCATGGTCTTGCGGAAGGGCAACGCCTGGATGACCCCCGGAATCAGATCGGCCAGCACCTCGGCCGCC
>JAUUZX010000513.1 GCA_030592025.1 bacterium
GCCTGATTCAAGGCAAAATCAGCGAACTATCTAGCGATACATGGCCTTCACCGCACCGAAGCTGACAGCTTCCGTGGGGATGGTGCAGTTCACCAGCGCGAGGCCGTCGACGTAGGGCTCCAGCTTGAAGGCGCCATAACCGTAGTTCCAGATGCCCGTGGCGTTGTTGTAGCACTCGAGCATCACGACCTGGGTGGCGTCGTACCAGTAGTCGTCCATGGCGATTTCCGTGCCGTCCAGGCAGGTGGCCGTCCACTCGCCGTAGGAACTGACAGGGACGCCGGGCGAGTCTTCCAGGATGACCTGCATGCCGTCCTGGATCGTGATGGCGCAGCTTTCCCAGATCTCCGGGTTGGCCATCAGGTCGGCGGCGGTCACCACCGAGGGGGCGGGGACGGCTTGTTCGCCGACCTTGAGGAGCGAGCCGTAGATATCCGCGGCGGGGATGTCGACCTCGGACAGGTCGTAGTATTCCTTGTAGACGCCGCAGGTCTGCACAATGTCACCCAGCTGGTAGCCGGCGTCGGACCCGGTGTAGACCCAGATGCCATTGGTGGCGCCGAAGGGAGCGTCGGCAATGTAGATGCCGTTGTAGCGCATGGCGACGACGACACCGCGAGGAGTGACGAGGACACCTTCGGCGTACAATCCGCCCTGGATGTCCGTGATGGGCGTCGCCTGGCCATAAGCCGTGGCAGCCATGACCAGCAGGAGCGTGGCGATCACAAAGGTCTTCATGTGTCTCCCTCCCGAGAGCTATCGGATTTTCATACCCGTGACGCGACCGCCAGCCCGGAATCGACCATGGCATCCCGGCGAGAAACGCTAGCGCGTCAGATGTTGTCCCGTTGTGACACGGAAACGCGATACAAAACTCAAAATACCAGAAGATATCCGTCCTTGTCTATCGAAATTACCACCGATGACACTGTTTTTTCGTCCTCCTGCCGGATTTTTGACATGAAAGCCGTTCTCAACAGTGATCCGGGTGGCGTCGGTGGGGCCGTGCTGGTATCCTGCGTCCGCCCGACATTCTCCCCAGAGAAAGGATCCCACGATGAGCTTCGAGAACCTCGCATGCGTGACCGAGGGCGGCGTCGCGACCGTCACGGTGAGTCGTCCGGCCAAGTTGAACGCCCTCAACGCCGCCACCATCGATGAACTGACAGCATGCTTCCAGAGCCTGGCCGACGACCCCGCCGTGGGCGCGGTGGTGCTGACCGGCGAGGGGGAGAAGGCGTTCGTGGCAGGGGCGGACATTGGCGAGCTGGCGAATCTTTCCGCCGTCGAGGCCGAAGCACTGGCGGTTAGGGGCCAGACCCTCATGCACCTCATCGAGAACCTGGGCAAGCCGGTGATCGCCGCGGTGAACGGCTTCGCCCTGGGTGGCGGCTGCGAGTTGGCCATGGCCTGCACCTTCCGCTACGCGGCGGAGGGCGCGCGGCTGGGCCTGCCGGAAACCGGGCTGGGGCTCATCCCCGGCTACGGTGGCACCCAGCGCCTGCCCCGTCTCATCGGACGCGGGCGCGCCATGGAACTCATCCTCACCGGCGACATGGTCGACGCCGCCACGGCCCGGGATCTGGGCCTGGTGAACCGCGTCCTGCCCGGAGAGGAACTTCTGCCGACGGCCTTGGCGACAGCGGCCAAACTCGCGGCCAAATCATCCCTGACTTTGCGGGTGGCGCTCAAGGCGGTGAACGATGGCCTGGCCCTGGATCTGGACGGGGGCTGCCGTCTCGAGGCGGCCCTGTTCGGCGAGTGCGGGTCTTCCGAGGACGCTGCCGAGGGTTGCGCGGCGTTCCTGGAAAAACGCAAACCCGAGTTCAAGGGGCGCTGAGCGAAACCTCCGAAAAATATGGATTTTAATGGTCCTATATTCCCGACGGCGGGCGTGGAAGTTTTCTTTGGACCCTCGCCCGCCGTTGCTATCTTTGGACGGTGAAGAGTCGTTCCACCCATCCGCACGAGGTGATGTCCATGACTTCGAAAGCAGCGGTCGACGTACCTTTCATGGAGGTCAACGGCGATTTATGCAAGGGCTGCAAGCTGTGCGTGGGGGTCTGCCCCAAGAGCGTGATCGCCATCAGCGACAAGCTCAACAGCGCCAGCTACCATCCGGCCTATTACACGGGATCCGATTGCACGGGCTGTGGCCTGTGCTTCTACGCGTGCCCCGAGCCGGGCGCCATTCGCATCGTCAAACCCTAGCAGGCACCAGCCAACGGGAGAGGGTCCATGGCCAAACAATTCATGAAGGGGAACGACGCTATCGTCGTCGGCGCCCTGGCCGCCGGTTGCCGCGCCTACTCTGGCGACCCCATCACGCCGGCGAGTGAGATCGCTCACGCCGCCGCGCTGCACTGTCCGGCGCTCGGCGGCGTCTTCATCCAGGCCGAATCGGAAATTTCGGCCATCAACATGGTGTACGGCACCGCCGGCATGGGCATCCGCACCATGACCGCGTCCTCGAGCCCCGGCTTCAGCCTCAAGCAGGAAGGCC
>JAUUZX010000247.1 GCA_030592025.1 bacterium
GCTGCCCGTGGAGGACCAGTACACTGTCAGCGAGCAGCAATTCCTGGACAAGATATGCGTGGCCCTGGGTGGGCGCGTGGCCGAGGACGTGTACCTGGGCAAGATCGGCTCGGGCGCCTACGGCGACATCAAGGCCGTCACCAACTACGCCCGCACCATGGTCACGCGCCTGGGCATGAGCTCCCTCCTCGGCCCCATCGCCTTCGAGGAAAGCTCCGAGCAGGTCTTCCTGGGACGGGACTACGGCCGCCACAGCAACCACAGCGAAAAGACGCTGCAGGACATCGACAGCGAGGTCAGGCGCATCGTCATGGAGCAGTTCGACCGGGCGCGGGACATCCTGGAGAACAACCGGGAACGGGTCGAAACCCTCATGGCGGCCCTGCTCGACCGCGAGAGCATCGACGCCGACGAGTTCAAGCTCATCATGAACGGCGAGAGCCTGCCCGAGCCGGAACTCGAAGTGGACCACTCGACGGGCGAGGACGATGAGGTCCCGCTCCCCGATACGCCTCACGAGGATGACGCTCCTCCCGAGGGCGACGCGCCTCCCGAGGATGACACCCCTCCCGAGGACAACGCGTGACCGCACCGTCCACCGGTGACAAAGGGGCCCTTCGGGGCCCCTTTTCCGCTCCTGGTTGGAACCTGGGCCGGGTTCGTCTCGCGCCGGCCGGCCGGCCGCTGATCATGGGCATCGTCAACCTCACCCCCGACAGCTTCTGGGCGGGATCGCGTCCGCCGGGTGTCGAGGCCGCCGTGGAGCATGCCCTGGCCCTGGCCGCCGACGGCGCCGACCTGCTGGATCTGGGGGCGGAATCGAGCCGCCCCGGAGCCGCACCGGTGACTCCGTCAGAGGAGCAGGACCGCCTGGTGCCCGTGCTGACCGCCTTGCGCGCCGCCACCGACCTGCCCCTGACCGTGGACACCCGCCACGCCGCCACCGCCGCCCTGGCCCTGGACGCCGGCGCCGACGCCGTTAACGACATCAGCGGCGGCGGCGATCCCGACATGCTGCCCCTGGTGGCGGCGCGGGGCTGCGGCCTCGTGCTCATGCACATGCAGGGGGACCCGGCCACCATGCAGGAGCGCCCCCGGTACCACGATGCGGTGGCCGAGGTGGCGGGCTGGCTGGCCGCCCGCTGCCGCCTGGCCGAGGACGCCGGCGTCGCCCGGGATCGTCTCGTCGTCGACCCGGGCATCGGCTTCGGCAAGACCCTCGACCACAACCTCGCCCTGCTGCGCTCCCTCGAGGGCGTCGCCGGCGACCGCCCCCTCCTGCTGGGCGCCAGCCGCAAGAGCTTCATCGGCATGCTCACGGATGCGGAAGTCGGTGATCGCCTGCCCGGCAGCCTCGCCGCCCTCACGGCGGCCTGGTCCGGCGGCGCGTCCGTCGTGCGGGTGCACGACGTGGCCGCCACGGTGCAGTTTCTGGATGTGCTGAAAGCCCTGGTGGACGATTGATTCCACCAGATTGGTCATGCCCGGGCGGTTCCACCACCGCGGGTCAATTCACACCGAACTCCACGCCCACCAGGACCATGATGTCGGCAGGGGTGCCGGAATAGTCGGTTTCCAACGGGTCCTCGGGGGTGCGCAGGACATCGGTCAACCCCAGATGGTAACGGACCTGCACGAGCATCGCGCTTTCGCCAAGCTGCGACCGGAAGCCCACCCCTGCCACCAGGCCGACGGCGGCGGATTCAATGCTGTCACCGACATTGAAGGCCGTATTCTCGCCACCATTGGTCACCAGCACGTTCGCCCCGATGTTCAAGGCCACCACCGGGCCCGCCAGGAAAACGGGTTGGAAACCGCTGGACCGTCCCGGAGCGAAGCGCATCAGGATCGGGAACTCCACGTAGTCCAGCTTGAAGGCCGTGGCGGCCGTGGTCCCGCTGTCGTCCTCCAGATCGAAGTTGACCCCGCGTCGCACGTAGAGGGCCTCGAACTGCATCCCCCATGACGGTTGGAGCATGACGGTGTAACTGACGCCGAGGGCGAGGCCGCTCCTTATCCCCTTGTCCACCGTCCAGATCCCGCCCTGGCTCGCCTCGATCTCACGGGCGAGCCCGTCGCCGAACGCGTCCATGTCGCCCCCCATGTTGCCGAGGTTCACGCCGGCAAAGACACCCCACGTGCCCTGGGGGGTTTCGGCCACCGTCGGCGCGGGCAGGAGCAGGACGGTGACGGTCAACAGGGCCGTCACGGCGCCCACGATCAGGTACCTTCGTGTCATCTGATTCATGTCCCGGATCCGATCTGATAGCGTGTGGCCTCGGCGTGTTCAGCGAATCTGGAATCTACGGGATGAGGGTGGCGGCAGGCAAGGCATTCGCGGCTTCCTGGTGGACACCGACGGGTGTTCTCTCAGTGACGGCGACGACGCCGACATCCGCACCAGGATCACCGCAGACAAGGTCGTGACCGTCCAGTAGGTCCTTCGTTCCCACGACAAGCGAGCCCCCCGGTTCCCGGAGCCGGGGGGCTCGCTTGTCCGGGCGGGGTGGCGGCCAGGAGGTTTTCGCTCTTCATTTCGGCAAGGGTGTCGATCATGATGGGTGTCGATCATGGTCAGGCAGCTATTCCCCGAGGCCGCGGCCCGCGAAGAACCAGGAGCATGGTGTGATCCGTACCGAGAATCTGCGCGTCCGTAGCCTCACCCCCCTCATCTCGCCCGTCGAACTGAAGCAGGTCTTCCCCCAGACCGCCGAGACCGCGGCCCATGTCGCCGGGGCGCGCCGGCACATCAAGGCCATCCTGGCGGGGGACGACCCCCGGCTGCTGGCCGTGGTGGGGCCCTGCTCGATCCACGACGCCGAATCGGCCATCGAGTACGCCAAGCGCCTGGCCGATCTCGCCGTTGAGGTCGCCGAACAGATCTTCATCGTCATGCGCGTCTATTTCGAGAAGCCCCGCACCACCGTGGGCTGGAAGGGCCTCATCAACGACCCGGATCTGAACGGCTCCCAGGAAATCTCGAAGGGGCTGGGCATCGCCCGGCGTCTGCTCTGTGAGATCAACGGTCTAGGTGTGCCCGTCGCCTGCGAGATGCTTGACACCATCACGCCCGAGTACCTGGCCGACCAGATCGCCTGGGGCGCCATCGGGGCCCGCACCGTCGAGTCCCAGACCCACCGCGAGATGGCCAGCGGCCTGAGCTTTCCCGTGGGCTTCAAGAACGGCACCGACGGCAACCTCAAGGTGGCCCTCGACGCCATGCTGGCCGCCGGCAAGCCCCACAGCTTCCTGGGCATCAACGGCAACGGCCACAACGCCATCGTGCGCACCACCGGCAACCCGGACGTCCACATCGTGCTGCGCGGCGGCGGCGGCAAGACGAACTACGGCGCCGCGGACATCGCGGCCACCGCCGAAAAACTCCACAACGCCGGCCTGGACCCGGCGATCATGGTCGACTGCAGCCACGCCAACAGCAACAAGGACCACGAGCGGCAGGAAGCCGTGCTGCAGGACGCGATCGGTCAGATGTGCGGCGGGAACGGGGACATCCGGGGCGTCATGATCGAGAGCAACCTCGAGGCGGGGAACCAGAAGATCCCCGAGAACGTGGACGACCTGACCTACGGCGTTTCCATCACCGACAAGTGCGTCGACTGGGGCACCACCGAGCGTCTGCTGCGGGACGCGGCGCAGGCCTTGGCCGACCGCCGCCCGTCCCCGGTCTGAGGGCGGGCCTACCTCCTGGAACACATGTTGCTCCTCCTCCACCCGGGGCCGGAAGCCCCGCCCGAGCAGGTTCAACATCACTGTACCCAAGGAGGAAAACCATGAACAAGGCCATCCTGACTTTGATCCTCATGATGACCATCAGCCTGATCGCCATCGCCGCCCAGGCGGAGCCCGTGGGCCCCGGATTTGGCCAGGATCCCGGTGCCGAGCCGCCCCGCGCCGGCATCGGCAACGCCAACTCCGGCAACCACAACATGCACGTGGAGAACAGCCGCAACCGCTGGAGCTACGGGGTCGATGAGACCGCCGTCGTTTCCACCGATTCTCAACAGATGACGCTGCAGAACGACCCGGTCAACCGGGCCTTCGTGGACTATGTCGTCCAGTTCAGCGTCTTCTTCGAACTGTCGATTCTCCGCTAGCCCTCCGCGCGTATCCGCGCGTATCCGCGCATGACGAGGGCGAGGGCAACAACCCCCGCCCTCGTTCCCGTGCGCCCGACAGGCACGCCGATGGCGGTTGAACGTTGTACCTCACGCAGCACCGATGTACTTCCAGGGACGTATGGATGGTTACGAGTGGAGCCCGGGATCAGCGGACGGGTCCGACCTCGAAATTCTAGGTCTGCCGCGCTCGTTGCATCAGGGCGCAGTCCGCCAGCA
>JAUUZX010000231.1 GCA_030592025.1 bacterium
GACGGACGGTGATTACCTGTGGCTACCGTTCCACGACAAGACCAGCGGGGACGCCACCTACGCGGGCGGACGCTACCTCGACATCACGCCCGACGGGGAGGGCTGGGTCGATCTGGATTTCAACTACGCGTACAATCCCCTGTGCGACTACAACCCCGAGCGCTACAACTGCACGCTGCCCCCGGCGGAGAACGCCCTCGACTTCCCGGTGCTCGCCGGCGAGATGCGATTCTCGACCAGCCACTGACATGGAGCTGCTCGCCGAGATCGGGCAGTGGTCGTGGTACGTCCTGTGGGCGCTGCTGCTCATCCTGGCGTCGCTGTTCGTCTACCTGGGTCTGGGCGGGAACTTCATCGTGCTGGGCCTGGCGGTCATCCATGCGCTGGTCACGGGATTCGACCCCATCGGCTGGAAGCTGCTCGCCGTGCTGGCGGGATTGGCCGTCGTCGGCGAGCTCATCGAGTTCGTGGTGGGGACGTTCTACGTGGCCAAGCAGGGTGCCTCGCGGAGGGCGGTGGCCATCGCCTTCGGGGGCGGACTGCTCGGTGCGGTCCTGGGCAACGGGGTCATGCCGGTGGTGGGGGCCGTGCTCGGCAGCTTCATCGGTGCCTTCGCCGGGGCCGTGTTGGGGGAGTACTGGCAACGTCAGCGCCTCGAGCCCAGCCTGCGGGTCGGCGGTCACGCGTTCTTCGGCCGCCTGCTGGCCATCCTCATCAAGCACCTGCTCGGTCTCACCATGGTTTTCCTCGTGCTGCAGCGGACCCTTCCCTGAAATCACAGTAAATCGCTGGGGCCTTGCCGGTGTCACGCCATTGTGATAATATGCATCTGATTATAACTCGCATTATCAGTAACTCAGGGAGGCAGGAATGCTGGGGGAGCAGATAGGTCCTTTCGTCGTGGAATCCGAATTGGGCCGCGGTGGCATGGGGGAAGTTTACCGGGCCCGGGACACGCGCCTCGAACGGGACGTCGCCCTGAAGTTCCTCCCACCGGAGTTCGCCCGGGAGGAAGAGCGCCTTGCTCGCTTCGAGCGCGAAGCCCGCATGCTGGCCGTACTTCAACACCAGAACATCGCCGCGATCTACGGTCTCGAGCAGCACGACGGCCGGCCTGTCCTGGTCATGGAATTGGCCGAGGGGGACGACCTGGCCAAGCGGCTGGAAGCGGGACCCCTGCCTGCCGAAGAGGCCGAGAAGTTCGCGCGGCAATTAGCCGCGGGGCTCGAGCACGCCCATGAGTTGAACGTCGTTCATCGCGACCTCAAACCGGCCAACATCAAGGTGACCGCAGACGGTCGGCTGAAGATCCTGGATTTCGGGTTGGCGCGCGCTTTCGACGGCGCGCCGGCGGGCTCCCAGGCGGCCCGGGCCAGCGGGGACACGATCACCCTGGCCCAGGGGCCGTCGGGCACCGGCCTCGTGGTGGGGACGGCGGCCTACATGAGCCCGGAGCAGGCCCGCGGCTACGATGTCGACCGGCGAGCCGACATCTGGTCCTTCGGCGTGATCCTCTACGAGATGCTCGCCGGGTGTCGCCTCTTCACGGGGGAGACCGCCACCGACACCCTGGCGGCGGTGCTGCGCCACGATCCCGATTGGGACGCCATCCCCGCAGACGCGCCGGCCGTGCTCATCCAACTCTGCCGACGTTGTCTGGAGCGGGATCCCCAGTTGCGGCTGAGGGACATCGGCGAGGCGCGCATCGCCCTGGAGGGCACGTCGATGTCGATGATCGGCCTGTCCACCGAGGCGTTGGCGGCGATACCGGGACCCGGCACGCTTCCCAGGCAGCGGCGGGGGCCCTGGATCGTCGCCGCCGGCGCGATGATGGTGGCCCTGCTGGCGCTGTTCGCGGGCTTCACGGGCCGCCTCGGCCCGGAGCCCGTGGCGCCACGGCTGGTCCGTTCGACCGCCGTCCTGCCCGACGGCCTGGGCGTCTTCGTCAACCCGAACAATCCAGGCGCGCCGGCGCTGTCGCCCGATGGCTCCAGTCTGGCGTTCGTGGGTCAGGATTCCACCGGGGCGGTCCATCTCTGTGTGCGGGCCCTGGACAACGAAGAGGTCAGGGTCATCCCGGGGACCCGCGGGGCCAGTTATCCCTTCTGGGGGCCGGACAGCCGTTTCGTTGCGTACGTTGCCGCCAGCGGCCTCCACAAGGTGGACACGGGGGGTGGACCCGTGCAGTTGGTGTGCCGCACCGAGAACGCCAAATGGGGTTCGTGGAGTGAAGCCGGGGAGATTCTCTTCGCGCCGAGCCACAGTGCCAGCATCCACCTGGTCTCGGCCGATGGCGGGGACCCCGTTGCCGTCACGGACATGAATGCCGAGGAGAATACCCGTTCCCATCGCTTCCCCCAGTGGTTGCCCGATGGCGAACACTTCATCTACCTGGCGTGGTACAGCGGATCGACCGCGGGCACCAGTTCCGGATCGGTCCTGAGGCTGGGCAGCGCCGACGGCAAGCCGAGCCGCGACCTCATGCTGTGCCAGTCCAGCGCGGCCTACGACTCGGGCCACATTCTCTACCTCCACGACAACAACCTCATGGCCCGCCCCTTCTCCGTCGACACCCTCGAGTTCACCGGGCCGCCCCAGGCCATCCTCGGCGATGTTCTGTTGTTGGGTGGGGCCCAGTTCGGTGCCTTCACCATCTCGGATACCGGCATGTTGGCCTTCATGGCCGCGGGAGGATCCTTCGGCGAGTCCCGTTTCGAATGGACCACCGGTGGCGAACGGGAAGTCCTGCTCGACCGCATACGCTCCTCCTTCGGCTTCGACATCTCGCCCGACGGCCGGCACATCGCCGTCTCGCTCGTGGACAACCAGTTGGGTTCCTATGACATCTGGATCCACGACATCGAACGCGCCCTGGCGACCCGTTTCACCTTTGCACCGGAGTCGGAGTTCGGTCCCGTCTGGTCACCGGACGGCAAGTGGATCGCCTACACCGGTGAGCACGAGGGCAGGAGTGTCGTCTATCGCAAGCCGGTCAGCGGTGGTGGCCGGGCCGAGATCGTGGTCGCGGACTCCGTCGACGTCGTCATGGGGGACTGGGCGCCCGATGGGCAATCCGTCGCTTTCACGATCACCCGGACCGACGGCTTCACGGTCGGCCTGCGGAACCTCGGCGAGAGCGGCGAGGTCCGTCGGTACCGCGATGCACCCTACAGCATGGGGCGTCCGCGGTTCTCGCCCGATGGCCGCTGGCTCGCCTATGTGAGCGACGAGACGGGACAGTCCGAGGTCTTCGTCGAATCGTTGGATCCGAACGGTGGCCGTTGGCGGATCTCGTCCGACAACGGGTCGTCGCCGTACTGGTCCGCGGACGGCCAGCGGATCCACTTCCTGACCACCACGGGCGACCTTATGGCCACCGAGGTCGCGAACACCGCCGACGGCCTGGCCATCGGCCGCACCAGCCGCGTTGCGTCGGGGGTGGTAACGTCGCTCCAATACACGTATTCTGAGGATCGGGTCGGGAAGCGGTTGCTCATGCAGGTGCCGGCGCAGGACGGCCTGAACAGCCGCATCGAACTGGTCAGCAACTGGCAGTCGCTGCTGGACGAAGGGAGCCACTGACTTGGCGTTCGATCTCGTTGGCATCATTGATGGCCAGGAGAGCCGGCGTGACCTGCCCGACGGGAAGACTCTCGTGGGCCGGGGCGCCGATGCCGATCTCCGCCTCGACGCCGCGGGCGTGTCCCGACGGCACGCGGAACTGGTGCTCGAAGGCGACCGACTGACCGTGGTCGATCTGGGCAGCCGCAACGGCACCCGGCTGAACGGCCTCCCGGTGACCGACCCCGCGTCGGTGGACATCGGCGACACCCTGGAGTTCGCGGGGCAGGTGTTCCGGATCGAGAACGCCGAGTTGGCCGGGGGCACGTGCTACAACGAGTCGGCCACGCTCATCCCCCGGGAGGAGATCTCCTGGGAGGATGTGCGCGACCGCCGGGCCGCCAAGCGTGATCGCCAATCCCATCTTTTCCAGGTGCTGGCCGAAGCCGGCGACCTGCTGACGATCCAGCGCGCGCCCGAAGAACTCTACGAGCCGATCCTGGACCTGGTGCAGACCGCCCTGGATCCCGAACGCATCTTTGTGCTGCTCCACGAGGAGGGTTCCGAAGAGCCCATCATCAAGGCCTCCCGTGTGCTGGGGAACACCATCGCCGGAGGGCTCGCCCTGAGCCGCACCATGGTGAACCGCGTGCTGCACCAGCGCACGTCGATCCTGACCACCGACCCCCTCAACGATCCGAACCTCGACGGCGCCATGAGCATGATCAGCCAGCACATCCGCACGGCGGTCGCGGCGCCCCTGTTCGACAACGAGGACGTGATCGGGCTGCTGTACGCCGACGATTCCCGCCCGGGCAAGCAGATCTCACGGGATGAACTGCGGGCCTTCACCCTGCTGGCCAACGGCATCGCGGTGGCCATCACCCACGCGCGC
>JAUUZX010000195.1 GCA_030592025.1 bacterium
ACTACAACGACGGCCAGGAAGCCTGCTGGGACGTGTGGCAGGAGAACGTGGTCTGCGGGGAGTAGACCCTCGGGTGACGATGACCGACAGGATGAAGGGCCGCCCGGTGGGCGGCCCTTCCTTGGTCGTTGCGCAACAGGATCAGAACCAGAAAACCACCCCCGTCCCGACCCTCCACCCCACCTGCGACACCCGCACTTGCCAGTCCCTCTCGATCGCACCGTCCCGCTCGTCCTGGGCCTCGAGAAAATTCGTGAAGGTGGCCACCCCCTCGAATTCGAAGCTGATACGGCTGCTGGCGCGCAGCTGAAAACCGCCCCCGGCGATGGCCGCCATGCCAAGGGCCGCGACGTTCCCGCCGTCGTCGGGGAACTCGAAGACGGTGATGCCGCCGCCGAACCCCCCGCGCACGAAGGGCTGGAACGTCGCGCGCTCGTGGAAGAGCACGGTCCCCGTGACGAGGCCGTCGACGACCAGCACGCGGTCGGCCTCGCCGTCCAGCCCGTGGCGGGTCGTGGCGACCTGCAGGTCCAGCAGGAAACGGTCGCCAAAACGTCGGCCCAGGAAGAACCCGCCGCCGCGGCCCGACTCCTCCACCTCGCCCAGGTTCAGGTCGTCGCGACCGAAGACATCGAAGCCGTCACGTCCCCCGCGAACCCCCTGCAGACCGAAGTGCCAAGAGCGCAGCTCGACCTCGTCGGCGATCGCGGGAGCCGCGACGAGGAGCGCCAGGAGCAGACCGGGAAGCCAGCGTCGGCTCATGAGTTCTCACCACCCTCGCCCCGACCGCTGCCCAGGCCGTAGGACTGGATCTTCTTGTGGAGATTCGTGCGGTCGATGCCGAGCAGGCGGGCTGCCTGGGAGACATTGCCACGGGATTCGTCCAGGGCCGCGGCGATGCACCCCTTCTCGAACTCCTGCCGGGCCGCGACGAGACCGCCGGCAGCCTGCACATCCGTCGGCGAGAAACCACCCGACGACGAGGCCCCGCTGGGCGGACCATCCTCGGCGGGCAAGTCGCCCCCCACCCCGCAACGCACCAGATCGTCCGGACCGATGACCGTCCCCCGGCCCAGGATGGTGAGCCGTTCGACGACGTTGCCCAACTCCCGGATGTTGCCGGGCCACGGCATCGACCGCAGCAATTGCAGGGCTTCCGGGGCGAAGCTGCGGGGAGGCAGGGCGTTCACGTCGACGTAGGTGGCCAGGAAATGCTCGGCCAGGATGGGGATGTCGTCGCGCCGTTCCCTGAGGGGCGGCACGTGCACCGGCACCACGTTGAGGCGAAAGTAGAGATCCTCGCGGAACGTGCCGGCCCGGACCTCGGCGGGCAGGTCCTTGTTGGTGGCCGCCAGCACGCGCACGTCCACGGTGATGGTCCGGTTGTCGCCCACCCGTTCGATCTCGCCCTCCTGAAGCACCCGCAGCACCTTGGCCTGGGCCTTGAGGGACATGTCGCCGATCTCGTCCAGAAAGAGGGTGCCGCCGTCGGCCTGGATGAACTTGCCGTCCCGGCTCCGGGTCGCCCCCGTGTAGGCGCCCTTGAGCGCGCCGAAGAGCTCGCTCTCGATGAGTTCGTCGGGTATCGCGGCGCAGTTCACCTTCACGAAGGGGCCGGCGGCCCGTCCGCTGGCCTCGTGCACGGCGCGGGCCACGAGTTCCTTGCCCGTGCCGCTCTCCCCGGTGATGAGGACGCGGGCGGGGGTGGGCGCCACGGCGTTGATCTGTTCGCGGATGGCCGCCATGGGCGCCGTGTCGCCGACCATGAGGTGACGCCTGGTCTCACCGGCCCGCAACGCCTTCACTTCGCGCCCCAGGCTGCGCACCTTCACGGCGTTGCGGATGGCCACCAGCAGGCGCTCCTTGCTGAGGGGCTTCTCCACGAAATCGTAGGCGCCGTGGCGGGTGGCCTCCACCGCCGTGGCGATGGTCCCGTGCCCCGAGATCATGATGACCGGCAACTCGGCGTCGCTCTCCTTGAGGCGGCGCAGGGTCTCGATGCCGTCCATGCCCGGCAGGCGCACGTCGAGCACGACGACGTCGGGCCTCGCATGGCGACAGGACTCGAGGGCCTCCTCGCCCGTGGCCGCCACGGCCACGTCGAACCCCTCGGCGCGCAGCACGATCTGGAAGGTGCGGCGGATGTTCTTCTCGTCATCTACGATAAGGACGTGCGGGCTCATGCTGGTTCTTCCTTCCCCGGGTCCGTGCCCTGTCCGACGGGCGTGAGCGGCAAATCGATCGTGAAGGTCGTGCCCCGTCCCGGAACGCTGGCGACGCCGATGACGCCGCCGTGGCCCAGGACCGTCCCCTCGACGACGGCCAGGCCGAGGCCCATGCCCCCGCCCTTGGTCGTGAAATCGGGTTCGAAGATGCGCGCCAAATTCTCCTCCGGGATGCCCACGCCGGCGTCGACGACCTCCAACCGGGCACCGCCTTCAACGGCAACCAGCCGCAGGACGACCCTCTCGTCGCGCCCCGCCTCGCGGCAGGCGGCCAGACCGTTGTCGATGAGGTTGATGAGGGCTCGCCGCAGGGCGGCCTGATCGAACCAGCCCTCCCGGGGCGATTCGGCGCCCTCCACGGTGAGACGGTCGCCGTAGAGTTGGCCCAGGTCACGCAGGAGCTCGGCCAGGTCACCGGCCCGCGGCTCGGGTTTGGGCAGGCGCGCGAAGTCGCCGAACTCGCGCACGAGGGCGCGCAGGGTCTCGACCTCCTCACCCACGATCTCGGCGCACTCGTTCACCAGGGCGCGGTAGCGTTCGTCGTCGCCGCGGTAGCTGTCCCGGGTCTCCTGCACCGCCAGGAGGATCGGCGTGAGGGGGTTCTTCACCTCGTGGGCCAGGGTGCGGGCCATGCCCCGCCAGGCCGTGGCCCGTTCGAGGCGGGCCAGGTCCCGACGCTGCTCGGATAGCCGGCCGACCATGTCGTCGAAGGCGCCCACCAGCTCGCCCACCTCCCCGGGCCCCTGACGGGTGACGCGGAATTCTAGATCGCCCCGGGCCACCCGCCGGGTGGCGTCCACGAGCATCTCCAGAGGGCGGGTCATGCTCCGTGTCCAGAGCGCGCCGACGACCAGGGCCACCACCAGCAGCACGGCGTAGATCACCAGGAAAGGCGCAAGGAAACTCAACAACACGCGGCCCTGCTCCGAGCGGACGACCCGCAGGAGACTCAACCCTTCGGTGAGGTGACCAGCGCGGTCGACCATGCCCCGGGGCAGGGGCTGGACCACGAGGACGGTGACTGACCCCGGTCCGGCGGCGGCGGCCACGAGCAGGGTCTCCAGACGCACGGGGGGATCGTCGGGACCGGGCTCGCCGAACCGCGCCGCCAGATCCGGCCAGGCCGCCAACAGCACGCTCAGTGAATCGGCGGGTTGGACGGCGCCGCCACGGTCCAGGAGCACGACGGGACCGGACGCCCCGGCGGCCACGTCATGGGCCCGTCGCTGCAGCTGGTCCTTCCGCTCGCGCAGGTGGGCGCGGCTCTCGCCGAGGCCGGCCTCCAACGCCTGTTCGATAGGCTCGACGATGGCCGGGCCGAAGCGCCGCTCCAGGAGGTCGTTCACCACCAGGGACAGCGGCAGCGCGGGCAACAGCGCCACGATCAGGAAGGACACGGCCAGACGGGTGCTGATGCGCCTCATTCCGCCATCTCCCTTCCCGTGAACCAGGCCGACAGGATCTCCTGCTCGCCGTCGCCGCGGTCACCCTTGTAGAAGAAGCGGATCAATCGACCCAGGGAGACCTGGGCCTCCTGCTGGTCCAGCCCATCACGGCCGGGGCGCCGCACGCCGACGATGGCGTCCTCCACCCGGGCCCGTTCGTCGGGCGCGATGGCGTGCAGCCGCAGACCGACACGCAGGCGGTACCGTCCTTCGGGCCCCAGCCGGCCCACCGGCACGACGGGCAGCCCATCCAGTTCACCCAGGTAGGCCTGGAGGTCCTCGAGGCTTCTGAAGCGCTGCTCACGACCGTCACTGCGCACGGAAAAGACCTCCTCCCAGAGGTCGAAAGCCAGGCGCAGGGTCACGTGGTGGTCGGCGACGAGGCGGTCACGGTCGTCGATGACCGCCAGATCGAGTTCGACGGCCGAAACGAGCCCCGAGCGCATGGACTGGAGCAGCTTCTCCCCCGGCAAGCCCGTCGTCTGCAACCGGCACACGACGAGGTCGCCCGCCCGGGCCGGGATCGCTGCCGTCATCCGCGTCGGTTCCGCCGCAGCGAAAGCGCGGCCCACAAGGAGCCCGCACAGGAGCATGCCCACCGCCAGCCGCCGCATCAGAACGACCACCCGATGGACGCCGTGACCTGGAAGCGCTGGTCGAGGGGGCGCTCGGTGAGGGGGAAGCCCACGTCGACGCCGATCCAGTCGAACCACCACACCCGCAGGCGCAGACCATAGCCCGCGCCGGCGGCCACGCCCCCGAGGGCGTCCCCGTCGAAGGTGCCGCTGGCACCGGCGTCCACGAACAGCACGCCGGCCAGCTTGGTCCCCCTGGCGTCGCCGAGGATCCGGCTGCGGTGCTCAACTGAGCCGGACCACAACCAGGTATCGCCACCGGGCCCGGACAGGGAGTGGGTCCGGAAACCGCGCACCGTGTACATGCCGCCCAGGTAGAGGCGGTCGTACCACGGAGCCTTTTCCGAGACGAGAGCGCCCCGCAACCGCAGGGCGAAGACCCCGCCCGGCGCCTCCCGGTAGGCGCGCAGGTCGCCCTGGAGGCCGACGTGGCTGAGGGGACCCTGGAGCGTGCCCTGCACCTTGAGACGGCCCCACAACCCGGAGACGGGGGAGCCGGCGCGCCGGTGCTGCGAGCGTGTGTCGTGCTGCAGGTCGAGGTGGACGACGGCCCG
>JAUUZX010000289.1 GCA_030592025.1 bacterium
AGAGCAGATGGTGGGGGCCGGCCCAGATATACAGGAAGATCAGGGACCAGAAGTGCACCACCGACAGGCGGTAGGAGTACACCGGGCGCTCCGCCGCCTTGACCATGAAGTAGTACATGAGGCCGAGGACCGGCGTCGTCAGGAAGAAGGCCACCGCGTTGTGCCCGTACCACCACTGCACGAGCGCGTCCTGCACCCCCCCGTAGATGGGGTAGCTGTGGACGAAGCTCGTCGGCAATTGGAGGTTGTTGACGATGTACAGCACCGCGATGGTGACGATCGTTGCGATGTAGAACCAGATCGCCACGTAGAGGTTCTTCTCGTTGCGGTTGGCGATGGTCCAGAAGTAGTTCACCGCGAAGATCACCCACACGACCACGACGAGGATGTCGATGGGCCAGATCAGCTCCGCGTACTCTTTGCTCTGGGTCAGACCCAGGGGGAAGGTCACGGCGGCGGCGACAATGATCAGCTGGTAGCCCCAGAAGTGGGCCCAGCTCAGCATATCGTTGGCCATGCGTACCTTGAGCAGGCGCTGCGAGGAGTAGTAGATGCCAGCGAACATGCCGTTGCCCACGAAGGCGAAGATGGCCGCGTTCGTGTGCAAGGGGCGCAGGCGGCCGAAACTCAGCCACTCGACGCCCAGATTCGCCTGCCAGAACGACAGCTGGGCGGCGATGATCGCGCCCACCAGAAACGCGACGACGCCCCACACGACCGTGACGATCGAAAACGCGCGCACGATGTCGTCATCGTAGGTGATGGACTGCATCTGGGTGTTCGTTGCTTCCATGAGGAGCACTTTCTCCTTCGCTATGCGGTACGTCGCAACTCGCGGCCACGTCGATTCAGCTACCGGTATCGGGAGCTTTTTCGGGCGCGTCCGCGCTATTAGAGGCCATTTTGTCCTGTTTGTCACGGGGCATTCCGTCATCGTCCTCCAAAGGCAACAACGAAAGCCGCTCACCGTGCTCGAAGTCCCCCTCCACCAGGCGGGAGAAGAAGAACACGAGCCCTGCGATCACCAGTGTCAGGCTGATGAAGACGAGGGCGATGATGATGTCCATGCCAACCTCCTTCCCGACAACCGGAGCGCGGTCAGCGTGACCACGGACACCGAACTGAGGGGCATGATGATGGCGGCCACGACGGGGGTGACGAGCCCCGCCAGGCACAGGGCCACGGCCGCGACGTTGTAGGCCACGGCCAGGATCAGGTTGTCCCGCACGACACGGCGCAACTGGCGCGCCGCCTGCAGGGAACGGCGGATGGCGGCGATGCCGTCGCCCAGGAAGAAGAAGTCGGCCTTGCCGGGCAGCACCGGGCGATCGACCGCCGGGGTGGCCGCGCAGAGGGCGGCCTCGAAGCTGGGGCTGTCGTTCAGTCCGTCACCGACCATGAGGGTGTCGCGCTCGTCCAGGGCGAGCACGCGGGCGGCCTTGGCCTCGGGGGTGAGGCCGCCCAGGGCGTGGTCGGGCGGGAGGTTCAGGATGGCGGCGGCCACGTCGACCTTGGACTGGGCGTCGCCGCTGAGGAGGTGGACGTCGTAGCCCAGATCGTGGAGGACGGCCACCTCATCGGCGGCGTCGGCCTTGAACTCCTCGCGCAGCACGAACGTGGCCTTGGCGGCGCCGTCCCGGGACAGGATCGTGCGGCCCGGTTCGCCGGGTTCGGTGGTGCCGCCCAGGGCGTGGTCCGGACGGCCGAGGCGCCACTCGCCATCCGCGAGCTTGAGGGTGAGCCCGGCACCGGGTATCTCGGCCAGATCCTCGCCGGCGGGGCCCGCGATCCCATCTTCGGAGGCATCGCCCGGGAGGGCGCGCAGGGCCTGGGCCAGGCAGCGGCTCGTGGGGTGGTTGCTGCGCGCGGTCATGTGGCGCAGAACCGTCAGGGGGCGGCCATCCATGCCTTCCAGTACGGTGCGGGAGGCGACGTCGAGGGTGAGTTCGCCCAAGGTGATGGTGCCTGTCTTGTCCAGCAGCACCTTGCGCACGTCGAGGGCCTTTTCCAGGAAGCTGGGCTTGCGCAGGAACACGCCGCTGCGACGGAGGGCGCCATGGATGAGTTCCTCGGCCAGGGGTGTGGCGAGACCGAGGGCGCAGGGGCAGGTCACCACGAGGATGGAGACGGTCACCTTGAGGGCCGGCGTCAGGCCGCTCCCGAGCCAGCCCGCGAAACCGGCGCCGGCGGCCACGAGGACCGCCGTCACGTACCAGGCGGCGATGCGGTGCCACCACTGGGGTCGGAACTCCTCGTCAGCCACGGTGGTGGCGCTGAGGAGGCTCTGGAGACGGCTGTCGGCGAAGTCCTCGCTGGCGGTGGCGGTGAAGCCGTGGTCCGAGAGGTTGAAGGCACCCGCGGGCACGGTGTCGCCGGGCTGGAAGGCCACCCGGTCCGATTCGCCGGTGATCCAATCCAGGGAGACCTCGGCGCTCCGGCGCATGAGGATGCCGGCTGCGGGCAGCAGGTCTCCCGGCGCGATCCACAGCTCGTCGCCGCGGCGCACGTCGGTGGCGGCGGTGGGCTTCGGGGCGCCGTCCACGAGGCGCTTGACCGTGATGTTCTCGGCGCCGGAAGCGTCCAGCAGGCTGTTGCGATTGCGCTCGAGGATGTGCTCCTGGGCCCAGCGGCCCACCAGCATGAGGGCGATGAACACCGTCAACGAGTCGAAGTAGGCGTGCTCCGGGCCGCCGGTCAGGAAGCCCCAGACGGAGCCTGCCCAGGCCAGGACCATGCCCAGCGAGATGGGGACGTCCAGGTGAAGCACCCGTCGGCGCAGTCCGGCCAGGGCGCCCTTGAAGAACACGCCGCCGCCGGCGATGAGGGCCACCGTCGCCAGCACCAGCGACAGCCAACCGAAGAAGTGGTAGAGGGCGCCGTCCTCGGGGGCGAGGCCGAAGTAGTAGGCCAAGCTGAACATCATGACGTTCATGGCCATGGAGATGGCGATGGCCATGCGCATGACCAGGGCGCGGGACTGGCCGCGCTCCCCCTTGCGCCTCGGCCCGAGGCGGTAGCCGAACTTCTCGATCTCGGCCAGGAACTCCTTCAGGTCCCCCGCCGCCGGGTTCCAAACGAGTTCGACCGTGCCCACGGCCGGGTTGATGCGGATCTGCGTGCCCCCCGGCTGCCGCTGGAAGAGCTTCTCGATGAGCCACACGCAGGCGGCGCAATGGACGCCCTGGATATCGAGTTCGAGGCGCAACGACGTGGCGGCGGTGTCCCGATCCTCCAGGACACGATCGAGCCAGTCGAAACTGTCGGGGCGGAGGGTGGCGGCGGGGGCGAGGTTGTCGGGGGTGAGGTCGTAGTACCGTTCGAGATGCTCCTGGTGGATCATCTCGTACACGCCACGGCAGCCCCGGCAGCAGAAAGGCCCGTCCTGGGGACTCCAGAACCGGCCCAGATCATTGCCGCAATGGAGGCACACGCCCTGCTCCGCAGCGCGTTGCCAGTCCTCGGGCCACTTCAGGTCGAGGGTCGAGGTGACCATGACAGCCTCGTCGTCGGCGCTTGAACCCCGTGGTTGTCCGGGAGCCCCGCGCACCGGCCGGCAACCGCGCCGGACCAGCATGGGAGATAAGGGGTAACGACTGCGAAATTAGACGGATATCCTCCTATAGTCAACCCATCGGGGTGAAAAACACGGTATCGTCAAAATGACATAAAATCACATCAAAATTGTGGGTGTAGAGGGTCGGTGGACCCGTTCCGGGAGGGCTTGGTGGTGCGGTTCGAACGTGGGTCCTTGCGGAGATGAATCCTAGACGCAGGCGGGTTCGGGCACGGGAAGATTCGCCGGGAGGGGGGTGTCGGGGATATACGCCGGGGCGTCCTTGAGGCGATCCATGATGCCCAGGAAGAGGTCGAGGTTCGTCAGGAAGAGATCAACCAGGCGCGGATCGAAGTGGTGGCCGCGTTCCTC
>JAUUZX010000287.1 GCA_030592025.1 bacterium
CCTGGTGGCAGGTGAACTTCTGGGCCCACTGCGTCCTCGTGCTGGCCTTCCTCAATTACCTCCCCTTCGGCAAACATTTCCATGTGCTGACGGCCCTGCCGGCGGTGTTCCTGCGCCGGCTGACCCCCAGCGCGGCCCTGGAGAAGATGGAGTTCGAGGGCCGTGAGGTCTTCGGCGTCGGTCGCCTGGAGGATTTCTCCTGGCGCCGTTTCCTGGACATGTACACCTGCACCGAGTGCGGCCGCTGCAACGACATGTGCCCGGCGGACCTGACCGGCAAGCCGCTCAACCCCCGGAGCATCATCGTCAACGAGCGGGACCAGGCCTATGCCATGGCCGAGCACCTGGTGACCGTGGGCAAGCTCAAGGCCCAGGGGCACGACGCCGAAGCGGCGGCCGTCATCGAGGCCATGGACCGTCCCTCCCTCATCGGTGACGTGAACGACGAGGAGGCCATCTGGGCCTGCACCACCTGCGGTTGGTGCGTGTCCAGTTGCCCGGTCATGATCGACCACATCCCCAACATCATCGACCAGCGCCGCTACCTGACCATGATGGAGGCCAAGGTTCCGGCGGCGCTGCAGAACGCCCTCAAGGGTCTGGAGAACAATTCGAACCCCTGGAACGTCAGCGCCGCCGCCCGGGAGGACTGGGTCGGCGAGCTGGACGTGCCCCGTCTGCGGGACAAGGGCCAGGCCGAGTATCTGCTCTTCGTGGGTTGCGCCGGCAGCTTCGACGAGCGCAACAGCCAGGTGCTCCGGGCCCTGTGCGAGCTCCTGAACCGGGCGCAGGTGGACTACGCCATCCTGGGCACGGAGGAGGGGTGCTGCGGCGACCCGAGCCGTCGCGTCGGGCATGAGTACCTGTTCCAGATGCAGGCG
Organism: bacterium; assembly: GCA_030592025.1. Next base: position 882 of record JAUUZX010000287.1, read on the forward strand.
CCCCACAACATCCAGGCCTTCCAAAAGTATGACGTGAAGAAGGTTGTCACGGCTTGCCCCCACTGCTTCAACACCATCGCCAACGAGTACCCGGACATGGGTCTCGAGGAGGTGGAGGTCATCCACCACAGCGAACTGCTGGCGGATCTGGTGCGCGACGGCCGGCTGGAACTCGAGGCGGGCACCGACCTGCAGGTCACCTTCCACGACTCCTGCTATCTGGGGCGCCACAACGACATCTACGACGCGCCGCGGGAGGTGCTGGCGGCGGCGCCCGGCGTCAGCCAGATCGAGATGCTCCGCAACCGCCGCGAGGGATTCTGCTGCGGCGCCGGCGGCGGGCGCATGTTCATGGAGGAGGACCTGGGCACGCGCATCAACCACAACCGCATCGAGGAGGCGGCGGCCACCGGGGCCGACGAGGTGTGCACCGCCTGCCCCTTCTGCCTGACCATGCTCGGTGATGCCATCAAGGAAACGGACCGCGGGGAATCGCTCCGGGCCCGGGACATCGCCGAGGTCATGCTCGAACGGATTCGATAGGCCGGTTGCGATACCGGATCGGTTCTGTTATTCCTGAAGTCGATCCACAGCGACGGCCCGCTCACGCGGGCCGTTCGCATCCGAGGCCGTCCGCGTCCCAGGAGGAAGGCATGAGCGCTACGAACCCCGTCACATCGACCGAGCGTCTCAACCACGTGTGGAAGCGCGGGCAGGAGTTCCTCGGCACGGAACTGCCCGTCATGTGCGGGGCCATGACGTGGATCAGCGACCCGGACCTGGTGTCGCGCATGTCCAACCTGGGCGCCTTCGGTGTGCTCGCCGCGGGCAACATGCCCCCGGATCTCTTCGCCGAGTACGTGGAGAAGACGAGGGCCATGACGGACAAGCCCTTTGCGGGCAATGTCATCACCATCGCGCCCAGCTACCTGGACCACCTGGGTATTCTCTGTGATCAGAAGGTCGGCCACATCGTCTTCGCGGGCTCGATCCCCCGCCAGTCCGATATCCAGAAGGCCAAGGACGCCGGGGCCAAGGTGCTGTGCTTCGCCTCGACCAGTTCCATCGCCAAGCGCATGATCAGCTACGGTGCCGACGCCCTCATCCTCGAGGGCAGCGAGGCGGGCGGCCACATCGGCCACGTCTCGACCATCGTGCTGCTCCAGGAGATCCTCTTCAAATTCCCGGAGGTCCCCATCTTCGTGGCCGGCGGCATCGCGACGGGTCGCATGATCGCCCACCTGGCCCTCATGGGGGCGGCGGGGGCGCAGATGGGCACGCGCTTCGTCCTGGCCGAGGAGTGCAACGCCCATGCGAAATTCAAGGAAGTGTTCATCCGGGCCCGCGCCCGCGAGGCCATCTCGACACCCCAGTACAGCGCCAAGTTGCCGGTGGTGTCGGTGCGCGCGCTGAACAACCACGCCATGAGCCACTTCGGCGAACTCCAACTCGGACTGATCGAGGAATTGAAGGCCGGCAACCTCGGTCGTCAGGACGCCCAGTTCAAGGTCGAGGAGTACTGGGTGGGGTCGTTGCGCAACGCGGCGGTCGATGGCGACGTGGAGCACGGATCCCTCATGGCTGGCCAGTCCGTCGGCATGATGCAGAAGGTCCAGCCCCTGCGCGAGATCCTCCAGGAGATCGTCGACGAGGCCGACCTGGCCGTCGGCGAGGTGAGCGCCCGGCTCGGCTGAAAATCCCGCCCACGATGACCGCCGGTACCCATGGGATCCGGCGGTCCATGACCCCCTTCCTCCCCGCCCCCACTGGCACCCCTCTTGCTGACGCCCCCACAGGGCCTCTCCGCGGGCCCCCTTTGCTGCAATCTGCATGACCTGGACCCCTGGGGGAGATACATGAACTGCAAGACGACAGCCCGCGTTGCCCTGATCGGCGTGGTGTTGATGACCCTGATCGCCCACGGCGCGGTGGCCGAGTCCGAGGCCACCGTCGAGTCCCGCGCCGACGGCAACACCGCCCTCGCCGAGCGACCCGACGAGCCGGGTTCGTACCTGAACTACGCGGCCTACCTGAGCGATGAGGGCGACAACCCCGCCGCGACGGTGGTGCTGGAGCGTGGTCGGGTCAACGCCGATGCGTCGGCCGATCTCATGGTCGCCCTGGCCCGGGCCTACCAGCGCGACAAGAAGTGGAGCCGTGCCGAAACGGCAGCCCGCGAAGCCCTGGTCATCGACCCGAGGCACGCGGAGGCCTACGTGGTGCTCGGCGAGGTCTACTTCGCCCTGGACTGGACCCGGTCCGGTCTCAAGAGCTACCGCAAGGCTGTCGCGTGCGACCCCGCCGCGACGTTGCCCCAGGTGCGCTACGTGGGCGGATTGTTGGACGCGGGGGACACGAGCGAGGCCGAGGACCAGTGCCTGGCCTTCATCAGCATCAACCCCGATAACGCCGAGCTCTGGCTCGCCCTCGGCCGGATCTTCGAGAAGCAGGGCAAACGCCGCGAAGCCTTCATGACCTACGGCCAGGCTCTGACCATCGACCCGGAGAGCCCCCAGGCCTACGCCCGGCAGGGCAAGCTCTTCTGCGAGTTCGGCCAGTACGAGTCCGCGGCGACGTCATGCCGCCGGGCGTTGAATTTCTCCGCCGACGACGCCCTGGCCCACGCCTACCTCGGCATCGCCCTCAGCTACCTGGGCGATGACGATGGGGCCCGCAAGCACGCGAAGGTCGCCGAGGCCTCGGGCATGAACATGACGCCGGTGTGGAAACAGTTGGAGCGTTAGGGCGCCTTCAGCCGAACCGTCGGTTCATGGCTGAATAACCACCGCAACGACAACGGCCGTCCCCCGCGGGACGGCCGTCGTGCGTTACGGTGCCTTGGAGCTATCCGCGCAGCTTTCCCACCTCGTCGGTGAGGGCGGGCACGATGTCGAAGAGATCCCCGACGATGCCGTAATCCGCCACCTTGAAGATGGGCGCGCTCGCGTCCTTGTTGATGGCCACGATGCACTTGCTGCTGCTCATGCCCGCCAGGTGCTGGATGGCACCACTGATCCCGCAGGCGATGTACAGGTTCGGTCCGACCGTCTTGCCCGTCTGGCC
>JAUUZX010000415.1 GCA_030592025.1 bacterium
GCCGAGCCCGCCTTGAGGATGGCCAGCGCCGGGATGATCGTCATGAAGATGCCGGCGAAGAGGTAGGCCACCTCCTGGATGGGGAACCAGGAGAAGCCGTTCTTCTCCCGCAGCGCCTTCGCGGTGGTCCGCAGGGAGAGGATACCCATGGCGATGATGATCAGGTCCTTCAGCGTATTCTGCAGGGGCACCACCACCGGGTGGGTGCCCAGGGTGTAGACGGTGACCTCGGGCAACTTGAGGGACCCGGACATGATGACCGCGCCCATGACGCCCAGCAGGAACAGGAAGTTGTGGGTCCCCTCGAGCTTGATCCTGCTCTTTTCGGCGGCGGGCGGTTGCGCCGTCTCGCGCCGGTAGGCCACCGTGTCGACGACGAAGAAGATGGCGAGCACGATGCCCACCGTCAGCAGCATCTGGGGCAGGAGGCCCGTCGTTACCCAGAAGAACGGCACGCCGTGCAGGAAGCCCAGGAAGAGCGGCGGGTCGCCGAGGGGCGTGAGGGAGCCCCCGATGTTGGCCACCAGGAAGATGAAGAAGATGATGAGGTGGACCTTGTTCCGACGCCACTCGTTGGCGCGCAGCAACGGGCGCACCAGGACCATGGCCGCGCCGGTCGTGCCGATGAGGGACGCCAGGAAGGTGCCGATGAGCAGCAGCACGAGGTTCACCACGGGCTTGCCCTGGAGGGAGCCGCCCACGTAGATGCCGCCGGAGATCGTGAACAGACCCCACAGCAGGATGATGAACGGGATGTAGTCCACCAGGTAGATGTGGATGATCTCCTGCATAGCCTCGGACGGATTCCAGATGAGGAACGGGACCGCGAAGAGCAGGGCCCACATGGCCGAGATCTTCGGGAAGTGCTTGTGCCAGAAGTGGGGCGCCACCAGGGGGAAGAGCGCGATGGACAGGAGGATGCCCACGAAGGGGATGGCTGTCCACAGGGGCAGCAGGCCCGTCGGGCTGGCGTGGCTGGTGCCGTGGGCATCGTGCTCGGTGGCCGTGGTTACGTGATGCGTGGCGTCCGCATCCTGGGCGCGGGCTTCGCCGGCCGGCACGAGCCAGAGGGCGAAAGCGAGAACGGCCAAGGCTCCGAGCGCTGCCCGCCACGTAAGAAGTGACCTGAGTTCCAAGGCTGCCTCCATGCTGGCGAAAGGAGATTCCGGTTGGTCGACACCGCGACGGTAGGCTACGATCACGAAGGTGTCAATTCCGGGATGGGGCGCTTCCACAGGGCCTCTTCGGACCCCAGGTAGGAGTGTCAGCGCGTGACCATCGCGTTCCTCAGCACCATGACCGACTACTATGGCGGCGAGGTCTGTTTCGTCAATCTGGCGGCGGGCCTGAGCGCTCGTGGCCACGACGTCCTGTGCGTGGTCCGGCCGGGCAGTGCCCTGGCACGCCGGGTGGTGGAGAGGGGGCTGCCCGTCGTCGAGTTGCCCCTGGTGGATTGGTTCGAACCGGTGGGGGTCATTCGCCTGCGCCGGCTCCTTTTGGCGCGGGACGTCGACCTGCTCCACACCCACACGCCGCGGGACCATTTCGTTGCGGCCGCGGCCACCGCGGGCACACCGATCCGTAACGTGGGCACGCGCCACCTCCTGCAGACCATCTCCTTCCCCGACTTGAAGCGGCCGTTCTTTCGGAACTTCACGGCGATGATCGCCGTCAGCCACGCCGTACGTCGGAGCCTGTCCGGTGCGGGGCTCGTGCCCGATGAGCGTCTTGTCACCGTGCCCAACGGCATCCCCATGGAGGTGCCGGCGCCCCGGGGCACCCTGCGGCGCCTGGCCGGTGTGGGGGACGAGGCGCCGGTCGTGGGATTCGTCGGGCGCATGAGCCCGGGGAAGGGCCTGGCGACGCTCATCACGGCGGCGGCACGGCTGGTGCCGCGCCACCCGGGCCTGAAGGTGCTCGTCGTGGGGGGCGACGACCGCGGCGGCGCCCACGTCCGGCAATTGCGGGCGCAGGTGACGACGCAGGGGCTGGGCGATGTGGTGCGGTTCCTCGGCTACCTGCCCGACGCCGGTCGCTTCTGTGGCGACTTCGATGTCCAGGCGGTCCCTTCGGTCGCCGAACCCTTCGGTCTCGTCACCCTCGAAGCCCTGGCTCGGGGACGACCGGTCGTGGCCACGGCCACCGGGGGCACACCGGAAATCGTACGCCATGGGCGGGAGGGCTACCTGGTGCCGGCCGGCGATGCGTGGGCCCTGGCCGCCCGGCTCGACGACCTGCTGGCCGACGCCCCCCTGCGCCGGGCCTTCGGTGTCCGGGGGCGCGAGCGCGTGCGGCGTCATTTCAGCCTCGACCTCATGCTCGACCGGACGGAGGAAGTGTACGCGGGCGCGCTGGGCCGACCGGCCCGCGTCCTGCGCTGCTCGGCCTGACCCCGCTTCAGCCCACCATGTTCCGGACGACGGGCCCGAGGCCGTCGATCACGAGTTGCACGGCGATCACCGTCACCATCAGGCCCATGAGTTTCTCGATGACCCGCAGGCCCGTGCGGCCGAGGCGCTTGAGGATGACGTCGGCGCCCATGAGGATGCAGCCCGTCGCGACGAGGATGGCGAAGACCGCCGCCAGGACGAGGGGTGCGCCGAGAGAGGACGGCCCCTGGGGCACGAGGACCATGACCGTCGTGATGGAGCCCGGGCCCGCCAGCAGGGGGATGGCCAGGGGCGTGATCGAGGGGTCCTCGTCCTCGTCGTCCTTGCTGGCCTCGGCGTCCTCGGCGTAGGCGCGCCGGATGCCCGTGCGCCAGCGCCGGGGGCGGGACTGGAGCATGTCCAGCCCGATGCCAAAGAAGATCACGCCGCCCGCGATGCGGAAGGCGTTGATCGTGATGCCGAAGAGGTCCAGCAACTGGTGGCCGAAGAAGGTGAAGACGGCGAGCACGGCGAAGGCCACGGCCAGGGCGCGCAGCAGCGTGCGGCGTTGCCCGCGACGGTCCATGTGGCCGGTGAGCCCGCTGAAGAAGGGGATGCACCCCAGGGGGTCGATCACCGCGA
>JAUUZX010000082.1 GCA_030592025.1 bacterium
CATGGCTCATGTTGGCCATGAACTGGCTTCGGGCGCGGCCCGTTGCCTTGATGCGCGCGTGGGCCGACTCGAGGGCGGTGGCCCGTTCCTGGAGCAGATGCTCGTTGATTCTGACCTTCTCGAACTCGCCCCGGAGGTAGTTGGCCAGCAGCGTCATCTGGGTCATGTAGAGGGCCAGGACCAGGGCGAGACCCGAGGCGACGATGTTCTCCCGGAAGCCCAGGGTGACCATGACCGGGGCGATGAGCGCGACGATGAACAGGCAGAACACAAAGGGCCGCGGCGAGAGGCTGCTCACGCCCGTCGCCCCGATGCCCGTGAGCATGAGCACGCCCAGGAAGAACGAATTCGTCACGCCGAACCACACCAGCATGGCGACGACGATGAGACCCCACGCCGCGGTGGAGAGGACAATCATGGCGGTGTGGGGACGTCGCCAGGCGGCCCAGATCCGGCCCGGGCCCGGAACAGGATGATTTTGGTTGCACGGTCATGGCTATTCCGATCGGACCGGTCCACCGATAGGGTCGACTCCCCTCTTGTTCCCCATTCTTATCGGTCATGTACGTGAAATCTGTAGCTGTCTCGCGAATGAACCGGTGCGGTCCTTGCGAAGGATCCAGCCATGTTCCACCTTTGGCCCATGGATACTTCCACGGACAACTCAAGGCTGCGACGGTTCGCGGCCGCTCTCTGCGGAGCAAAGGGCATGCAGATCACCCAACTCACGGACGACGACCGCAAGTGGGTCAAGGAGCGCACCGAACTGCTCTTCGGCGGGGATTTCGTCGTGTCCCGGGACGAGGTCCACGACCCCCATGAGTTGCCGGGTTTCATCGCCAAGGAAGGACCGGAGCGGGTGGGGCTCGTGACCTACAACATCTCCGGCACGTCCTGCGAGATCGTCACCATCGACGCGCTGTGCCAGTTCATGGGCATCGGCACGGATCTGCTGGACAAGGTCGAGTCCGTGGCCCACGCCGCCGGCTGCACACGCCTGTGGGCCATCACGACCAACGACAACCTCGACGCTCAGCGCTTCTTCCAGCGGCGGGGTTTTGTCATCTCCGAGGTGCGCCTGGGTTCCATGACCAAGATCCGCTTGCTGAAGCCCAACATTCCGCGCACCGGTTGCCACGGCATCCCCATCCGCGACGAGATCGAATTCGAGATGCCCCTGCGCTCGTCGTCCGCGAAGATCGGCCGCTGATTCGCCGGCTCCTCCTCCGACCTCAGCACCGAACGACACTCCGGGCGCCAAATTCCTGTTCGCGCCCTATGCGGGCATCCCCTATCATGACCACTGTTCCCGTGACCGACCCCGGCTCCCAGCCACCCGAACCCCGGAGGCCCCCATGACCGCCCGCGAAAAGGTTGCCGCCCTGCGCAAACTCATGCAGAAGAACAAGGTCGACGCCTACTTCATCCCCAGTGCGGATCCCCACCAGAGCGAGTACCTGCCCGAGGCCTGGAAGCTGCGGGACTGGCTCAGCGGTTTCACGGGTTCGGCGGGCGAGGTCGTCGTCACGGCGCGCAAGGCCGGCCTGTGGACCGACGGCCGGTACTTTCTGCAGGCCTCCCTGGAGTTGCCGGGGTCGGGCATCGACCTCATGCGCATGGGCGAGCCCGGGACTCCGGACATGCCCGCCTGGGTGGCGTCCCAGCTGCGCAAGGGTCAGACCCTGGGCATGGACCCCGCAGTGGTGTCGATCGCCGCGGCCGTGCGCTTCGAGGAGGCGCTGGCGCCCTACGGAGTGCGCGTAAAATACGTGAAGCCGAACCTGGTTGCGGCGCTGTGGGACGACCGGCCCGAGGAGAGCCTGGCGCCCATGGTGACCCATGCGACCCGCCATGCCGGCGAGACGGTGGCCGCGAAGCTGGGGCGGGTGCGGGCCGCCATGCAGGAGGCCGGTTGCCACGCCCACGTGGTCGTCGCCCTGGACCAGGTGGCCTGGCTGCTCAACGTGCGTGCCCGGGACATCGAGTTCACGCCGGTGGTCAACGCCTACGCCCTGGTCACCAACCGCGGCGCGGCCATCTACGTCGACAAGCGCAAGGTCGGCGCCGGTGCGGCCAAGGCCCTCAAGGGCAAGGCGACCATCAAGGACTACGACGAGATCTGGGCCGACCTCGAAGCCCTCGGGCGCAAGAAGCGGAAGGTGTGGCTGGACCCGTCGTGCACCAATCGCCGGGTGCTGGACACGGTCAAGGGTGCCACGTTCCGGCTGGATACGAGCCCCATCACCGCCATGAAGGCCGTCAAGAACGCCGTGCAGATCGCGGGCATCAGGGAGGCCCACGTGCGCGACGGCGTGGCCATGGTCAAGTTCCTCAAGTGGTTGGAGGACGCCGTGCCCGCGGGCGGGGTCACGGAGCTGTCGGCGGCGGAGCAGTTGCGGACGTTCCGGGCCGAGGGCCCGGGCTTCCAGGACCTGAGCTTCAACACCATCAGCGGGTACGCGGCCAACGGCGCCATCATCCACTACAGCGCCGACGAGCAGAGCAACGCCCGGCTCAAGCCCCGCGGCCTGTACCTCATCGACAGCGGTGGCCAGTATCCCGAGGGCACGACCGACATCACGCGCACCGTCCCCCTCGGTCCGCCCAGCCGACGTCAGCGCACCTGCTACACGCGCGTCCTCATGGGCACCATCGACTGCACGCGCATCCCCTTCCCCGCCGGCACCACCGGTCAGCGCCAGGAGATGTTCGCGCGGGCGGCCCTGTGGGCCATCGGCGAGGACTACGCCCACGGCACGGGCCATGGGGTGGGCCAGTACCTGGGGGTGCACGAGGGTCCGCACAGCCTCAAGAACATCGTCACGCCGCCCCTGGTCGAGGGCAACCTGATGTCCATCGAGCCGGGGCACTACGAGGACGGGGGCTTTGGCATCCGCCTGGAGAACCTGGCGGTGGTGGTGAAGGACGAGAAGCTCAGCGACGAGCGGCGCACCTGGCTGCGGTTCCGGACGGTGACCCTGTGCCCCATCGACACGCGGCCCCTGGACGTCGATCTCATGACCGGGGATCAGGTCGCCTGGCTCAACGCCTACCACGTCGAGGTCAGGCGTGGGTTGAGTCCGCACCTGGACACGGCGCACCGACGCTGGCTGAAGGAGCGGACAGCCGCGATCTAGAGTTGGGGAGATAGCGAAAGGAATGGCCCGGCTCCTCAGGGAGCCGGGCCATCGCATGACGGGTCGCGGGTTCTATTGGCCGCCGCGGTTGGTCAGGATGATCTCGTCGGCACCGTAGCCGGTGACCGTGTAGGCGGTGATGAATCCGTTCACCATGAAGGTCTGGACGCCTACCTGGCCCGGAGTGGCGGCAATCGCCCCGTACTGGGGTTCGGTCATGACGTGGGTGAAGGAATTGCGTAGCAGAGCCTGACCGGGCAGCAGCGGCGTGATGTCGGCGCCCACCGCCGAGTAGAAGCCATCGTTGCGCACGGCGTAGTCCTCCAGGGCGAGCTGGACCGTGTGCACGGCGCGTTGGGTCGAGGCCTCTTTGGCCCGTTGCTGCATGCTCACGAAATTGGGGATGGCGATGGACGCCAGCAGACCGATGATGACCACCACGATCATCAACTCGATCAGCGTGAACCCTTGGCGATGATTCATTGTCTTCCTCTCCGAATAGCGCACAGCGAGCGCGGGTTCCCCCGGAATGCCGGATATCGACGGCCTCCCGGCCGCCAACTCCCTTGGTTTCGGCTCTCACGGCGGAAACTGTAGCTTTGCGACGTTGACCGTACATTTCGCCAGGGACGGCAACGGTCCCCGGAGTGCACCTCCGGGGACCGTTGTTGCGCAGGGGACCGAGTCGGGGATCAGCCGTTCTTTTCGTGCCAGGCGGCCAGCAACTCGGCTTCGCGTTCGGGGGAGATCCCGGCCCGCATGTGGCTCGTCTGTTGCTCCCCGTCCAGGGTGGCCCACCAGTCCAGGGTGGCGCGCACGGTCTGGCGGATCGGGCGGTAGGTGAGGCCGGCCGCCAGGGCGCGGTCGACGTTGATGAACGGGTGGCCGGCCTCCTCGCCCTCCAGGGGCACCCACACCGGCATGTCCATCCAGGCCGACACTTCATGCTCTTCGAGGAAGGCGGTGCTGGCCCAGGTGAAGGTGGCGTCGGAACCGGAGACCTCCTTGCAGGCCTGGAGCATCTCGCCGATGGTCAATTCCTCCGCGGGGGAGGTGGCGTTGAAGACGCCATTGGTGTTTTCCTCGGCGCAACGGACCACGAACTCCGCGAGATCCCGGACATCGATGAGTTGGGTCGGGATGTCGGGTCCGTCCGGGGCCAGGACCTCGCCACCTTTCTGGACGCGCACGGGCCAGTAGGTGAAACGACCGCTGCGGTCGCGCGGCCCGACGATGAGGCCCGGCCGGATGTTGCAGGTGCGGCCGGGGTAGGCTCTCTCCGCGGCCTGCTCGCAGAGGGCCTTGAGGGGGCCGTAGTTCTCGCCGGTGATCTGCCCCATGGTCTTGACCGTGGCCACCTCATCGTCGGATATCGTGCCGACGGCGTCCTGCTCGGTGAGGCCCCGCCTCGAGAAATCAGCGAACACGGAGATCGACGAGATGTTGATGTACTGCTTCACGTTGTCGCCCAGGGCCGCGGCGGCGCCCTCGACGACATGGGGGAAGTAGGCGCTGGTGTCCACGACCACGTCCCAGGTGCGGCCCTTCAGGGCGTCGTGACCCTCGAGGCGGTCGCCGACGAGCTTCTCCAGGTCGGGGAAGAGGTGGGGGTTGGTCCTGCCGCGGTTAAAGAGGGTCACCTCGTGGCCGCGGGACAGGGCGTCCTCCACGATGGCGGGGCCGAGGAACGCGGTGCCGCCCAGGATCAGGAAGCGTAGGTGCTGATCGCTCCGGGTGCGCGTGAAATCGGCCAGGGCAAGGCTGCCGGCCAGGGACGAAGCGCCGACGAAGGCGCCGGCGGCGGTGGTGTGCTTGATGAAGTCGCGTCGGGTCCAGGTCATGGTATTCCTCCGAAGATCTCGCAGAAGACTGCCTTGGGGCGGCTCCCACCGTCGTGAGGTCGTGCGCTGCGCAGTCCGTACGGCAAGACCATACGGCCGTCGCGACAAAAAGGTGCCTCCCTTCCTAGTCGGCGGCCAACGCCTCCGGCGCCGTCTCGTCGATCAGGTGCACGGTCTGGGTCGGGAACGCGATGCCCAGGCCCATGTCCTCGACCAGGCGCATGACCTGCAGGTTCACTTCCTGGCGCACGGTCAGGTGCCGGGTCCAGTCGGTGCTGATGGTGAAGCAGTAGACGAAGACGTCGAGGCTCGAGGCGCCGAAGGTCGTGAACTTGACGAGGATGAATTCCTGGTCGATGTCCGGGTTGGCGCGCAGGTAGGCCTCGATGGCGGCGACGAGGTCCTCCATCTGCTTGACCGTCGCGTCGTAGGTCACGCCCAGGGTGAACTTGATGCGCCGTTTGGGCATGAGGGAGTGGTTCTCGACGGTCGTGTTGGCCACGATCTGGTTGGGCACCGAGACGAGGGTCTTGGCGAAGGTGCGGATGCGCGTCGAGCGCAGGCCCACCTCCTCGACGGTGCCGTCGGTGTTGCCGAAAGTCACCCAGTCGCCCACGTGGAAGGGGCGGTCGACGAGGATCATCAACGAGCCGAAGAAGTTGGCCAGGGTGTCCTTCGCCGCCATGGCCAGGGCGAGGCCGCCGATGCCGAGACCCGCCAGCAACCCGGACACGGAGTAGCCCATGTTCTGGGCGATGAGCACGAACCCGAGGATGGACAGGAAGGTCTTCGTGCCCTTGCGCACCAGGGGGACGAGCTGGTCGTCCAGGCGGGAATCGGTCTTGGACGTGATCTCGGCGATGAGGATGGCCAGGGCGTCGACGACCTTGAACAGGGTCCAGCCCACCACCAGGATCGTCACGACGCGGAAGGTGGTGTTGGTCGCGGCGGCCCAGTCGGGGTTCACGACGATCAGCAGACGCACCGCCAGGAAGATGCCGATCAACGGCAGCATCAGGCTCAAGGGGCTGATCAGGGCGTCGGCCAGATGATCGTCGGACTCGGTGGCGGTGCGGGCGGTGAGGGCCTTCAGGCGTGTGCGGACGAGGGCGTTGACGATCATCCGCGCCGCCAGGCCCCCGACAATGAAGGCGAAGGCCAGCAGCAGATGCCCGAGGGACCAGGGTCCCAGTTCACGTGTGAACCAACTCGTCAGTGCTTCCATGGTATCTCTCCCGGTTGGGCGGTGTCCCGTTCAGGGATGGACCGTGCCGGATTCCTGCTCGCCCATGAGCCGGCTGCCGGTGGTCAGGTCGTCGATGTCACGGCCGGTGGCCGCGCTCAGCAGATGGAGGAACAGGTCCTGCAGGCCTCCGACCTCGAAGGTGGAGTGGCCGTCCGCGAGGAGGGCCACGGTCCAGTCAATGAAGGCTTCCTTGTTGGCGAGCACCGCATCCAGCGGCAGGATCATCTGACCCTCGTCCCACATGAAGCCGACGGTATCGTCGCTCAATTCCGCCCCCCGCTGCAGGTGCCGGCGGGCGCGGTCGAAACGGCCGAGGCCGATGTCGGTCAGGGCGGCGTAGAACGCGGCATTGCCCGTCAGTCCCCACACCTTGAAGCCCTCGCCGTACTCGCAGAGGACGAGGGCGTCGGCCGGTGCGGCGAAGAGGGCGTTGGCCCAGGATACCCGCACCGAATCGTCGGTGGCGAGGCGGGGCCCGCGGGTGCCGCCCATGGTGAGGTAGAGCTCGGTCTCGGCAACCCAGCGTTCGCCGAGGG
>JAUUZX010000423.1 GCA_030592025.1 bacterium
CCCTCGAACTGCCCGATGGCAGCACGACATCCGGCCAGGGGGACACCACCATGCCCGACATGGCCACCGGGACCTACTTCATGACCTGGGAACCCGTCGCCGGATGGCTCACCCCCAATCCGGTCTTTGACACCCGGGAACTGAACGCCGGTGCCACCCTCGTCTTTGCAGGCACCTACGTCTGGGACGACCCCGACCAGGCCGTCCTCATCATCAACCCCGTACCCAACGACCTGATCGCGTCCTGGCGACTGGAGCAGGCGGGCGCGGGGTCCATGATGGGCTCCGGCACCGACACCCTCTCCTTCATGATGCCGGTCGAGTATACAGTATACTGGAACGACATCGTCGGTTGGATAACCCCCGATCCCGAGGCCCAAACAGCCGTTTCCCCCGATACGACCACGTTCACCGGCACCTACGTCATCGACCTCGAGGCCTATCCCCAGCCCCGCATCGGCTGGGTCTACGGCGAGTCGCCCCTCCCCGCAGGCTTCCCCCTCACCATCGGCGGCAGCGCCTTCGACGAACAGGACGGCTACATCCACCCCCGGAACTTCACCTGGACCTCGGACCTGGACGGCGCGCTGACCGCCGACGATTTCGGCTTCAACAGCGGCGACCTGTCCGTCGGCGACCACGAAATCAGGCTCCGGGCCGTGGACAGCGATGGGCTCGCCGCCGAGGACACCGTCACCATCCGGATCGTCACCCCGCCGGCCCAGGTGCCGACCGCCAGCGTGACCCTGCCCGACTGGGGCGTCTACGATGTGGCCCAGAGCGCGGACCCTTCGCCGATCTTGGGCTGGGCCGGCACCGACCCGGTCGCGGCCTCCGGGCACCCGGCCTACATCCGCATGCTGTTCCTCGACGCCCTGCTGCCCGACGGCACGACCTACGCCCAGAACCAGGCCGACGTCGAGGCGAACCTGGATTTCCTGATCTCCTCGGCCGATCAGCGCTGGAGTAACTGGATGCCCTACGCCGAGAACGAGTTGGAACGACGGGTCACCTTCCCCGACCTGCCCGGCCTCGACAACGGGGGCAACGTGATCCACTACCTGTTCGTCGTCCAGGCCTGGAGCGAGATGGGGGCCATCAGTTCGACCTGGGTGTATGCTGACAACATCGCGCACTTCTTCGTGATACCGCCGAAATAGGAGCACTTACACATGCGACGTTCTGCAGGCCGCGCGCTACCGCCACTTCTGACAGCGCTTCTGGTGTGGCTCATCGCCGTACCCACCGCCCACGCCTGAGGCGTTCCCCCTCCGGGCGGTCCGCCCCCCCAGTGTGACGGCGACCACGCCGACCGTGACCACGTGCAGATCGGTCTGGGCGTGGGCACCCTCAACTCGACCCTGCGCTTCGACGACGACCGTGAAGTCGATGTCGAGATGACCACCGTGTCCCTCTCGGGCGCGTGGCTCATGAACGACCGCTGGACGATCCGCGCCGCCGTCGGCGCCCTCCTCGACGGCTCCCTCCAGACCAACGCCCACACCACCCACGACTTCGAAACCGGCGGGCTGGCGGCCATCGGCCTGGAGTACCGCGCGCGCACGGGCGACGGGTACGCCCCCTTCGTCGACCTGTCCCTGTTCGTCAGTGGGTTGTGGACGCAGACCGTGGCCCCCGACTCGGACACCAAGACGGACTACTTCGCCTCCGACGCCCGCCTGGGCGCCCGGGCCGGCTGGAACGTCAAGGGCCGCACCTTCCCCTACGTCGCCGCCCGCGTCTTTGGCGGACCGGTGACCTGGGAAATGGACAGCGAGGACGTGGACGGGACCGACATCCACCACTACCAACTCGCCCTGGGCACGGCCGCCCAGGTCGGTCCGGTGGGGGTCTACGTCGAGTGGGCCCCCGTGGGCGAGCAGGCGGTGAGCGCGGGGCTCAGTACATCCTGGTGACAGGCGCCGAACATTCGGAGGGACCACACTGAAACGCCGCTCCCGCATCCTCATCGCCCTGGTCGCGCTCATCCTCATCGCGACCGCGTGGTGGGCCTCCCGCGTGCCGTCCCACGACCGCACGTGGCAGACCGGCTTGACCCGCCTGCCCGGGGTCACCATCGACGGCGACCTCGCGACCATCACCGACTTCCGCGACTTCGACTGGCACGCCGACGGCACCTGCGACGAACACTGGGAGACCCGCACCTACGACCTGTCCCAGGTGGAGACCCTGTGGTTCGGCCTGAGCGTCTTCAATCCGGACGGATGGCGCGGCCCGGCCCACAGCCTCCTGAGCTTCGGCTTCGCCGACGGGCGCTACCTGGCCGTCTCCGTGGAGGCGCGCAAGGAGGTGGGCGAGAGCTATTCCGTATGGAAAGGAATGGTGCGCCGCTACGAACTGATGTACGTGGTCGGGGACGAACGGGATCTGATCGGCAACCGGGTGGCCTTCCGCCCCGACGACGTCTGGCTGTACCTCCTGGAGGCCACGCCGGAGTTCACCCACGATCTGCTGGTGGGGATGTTGGGCGCCGCCGAGGAACTCCGCGACCGCCCCCAGTGGTACAACACGATCTCGGACAACTGCACCTCCCGGCTCCATGACCAGGTCGACGCCGTGGCGCCCGGGCGGGTCCCGTCCAGCTGGAAGATCATCCTGCCCGGCTACTCCGACGAGCTGCTGCAGTCGCTGAACCTCATCGCGGGCGATCTCGATCTTGAGACGGCCCGCGCACGCTACTACGTCAAGGACCGGGCGGCGGTGGCCATGGGCGCCGACGACTTCTCGCGAGTGATCCGGGGGTTGCCGGTCGAGGCGCCGGGCGCTACTTCTCCCCCCGCACGGTAACGCTCAACACACGCACCCCGCTGTCGAGGAACCGCTGCGTGTCCTCCTCGCCGAGGATGCTCTCCAGCAGCCGCGTCGGCAAGCCGATGGTCCTTTCCTTCAGCACTTCGATGTTCCCGAACCCGGCGTCGGTGATGGTCTGCAGGTAGGTCCCCTTCTGCTGGGCCCCGG
>JAUUZX010000481.1 GCA_030592025.1 bacterium
GTCGTCGTAGAGTTCCTGCTCCGGCCGCGGCCGCATGATGACGTAGCGGTTGATGGAGCCGTCGGGGTTGAGGAGGCCGTCCTTCTTGGCCGACGAGAAGAAGGCCGAGAGGTTGACCGGACCGGCCGTGGCCTCGAACGCCGCACCGTTGAGGTGGTACTCATAGCTGCGGCTCAGGTCGCCGTGGATGCCGAGCAGCCGCTTGTTGAAGCCGTAGCCCGTCTTGCGGAAGTGGATGTAGTCGGTGTTGTCCATGACCAGGCCCAGGCCGAAGGCCGCCCGGAAGTTGCCGAGGTACAGGCTCTTGAGGCGCACGGGACCGAACCGGCGGTCGTGGAGGCCGACGTAGCCCTTGACCGTCTCGTCCCAGTTCTCCTCCCCGTACTCGCGGTTGGTTATGATCCCGGCGGTGAAGCCGCCCGGCGCGGTCACGCGGATCTTGTTCAACCAGCCCGGGTTCAGGCCCGAGGACGTGAGGCGGTCGAAGGTCTCCGAGGCCAACTCCTCGTCACCGGCGGAGTAGGGCGTCTCGTGGTAGCGGGTCTGGATGTAACCGGACACCGCATGGCCCTTGCTGTTCTCCATCTCGTCGGGGCTGTAGACCACGAAGTCCCGCAGGTTGCGGTAGGCCCAGTAGCGCAGGCCCTCGGCGCCGCGGAGCTGACGCTGACCCGCGAACTGCCCGAGGCGCGCCCGCGCCTTGAGGATGTTCGTGGCGTCCACCGGCGAGACGTTCTGGTAGGACATGAGGTCGAAGAGATCGGCCTCGTTGATGTTTTCGGGGTTCCGCATCTTGTCCAGGTACTCGTCGGCGAGGCCCTCGTTGGAGCCCTCCTGCCCCAGGTACCGCTGCACCTGGCGGTAGCCCGCCGACAGGCGCGCGATGCTGGCGTCCTCGTCGGTCGGCGGCATGGTGCTCACGAGGGGCTTGAGCGTCTTGAAGAGTTCGGGCGTCATGCCGTCGATCTCCATGAGCTCGTACACATCGCCGAAGTAGCGCAGGTAGGTGCGGTAGTGGACGATGGCACGGGCCACCTCGGGGGGCACCGGCAACGCCAGCACCTCCTCCAGGGACGCCTTGTTCAGGTCGAGGGACGCTGGCCGGGAAGCCGCGCTGGCGTCCGGCGGGCCGACGAGGAACGTCAGCAGCAGGACCAGCAGCAGCCCGAGGCCGGGGCCCGTGCGGCCGGCGCGGCAAAGCCGCCCAACCGTGCTCACGGTTGCTCTCACGGCGCCTCACCGCCCCAGGCGAAGCTCAGGCCGAACTGGTGGGTGCTGTCGAGCGTCCCGCCGCCGGTCGAGAACCCGTAGTTGAACGCAAGCCCGTTGAGGCCGTAGCCGAAGCCGGCCGTGAGGCGGTTGGGTTCGGTCACGACGCCGCTGCGGATGACGAAGCCGTCGGCCACGGCCGCCTCGATGCCGCCGTGGTACTGGGTATCGTGGCCCAGTTCGTTCTCGATCTCGAAGGTCGTCGTGACGCCCACGTAGGGCTCATAGGCGATGCCCATGTTCAGACGCCGGGCCAGCTGCTCGTTGTCGACGCCGATGTCCGCCTCGGTCAGGTTGTGGATGAGCACACCGATGCGCGTGCGCTTGTGGACGGTGACCATGAGACCGGCGTCGATGCCGTAGGCCATGTCCTCACCCGGGTCCTCGCGACCAATGGTCTTGCCCAGCTCCACGTTGTAGAAGTTGACCGACCAGCCGAAGCTCACCCGCGAGTGCATGTCCTCGAAGAGGGTCACGCCTTGGGCGAGCGTCAACTGGGTCTCCTTGAGCAGGGTGGTGTCCTGGTAGGACACCTTGAAGTGGTTGATGCCCACGCCGAACCGGCCGTAGGGCGTCTCCCAGGGCAGCCCCACCGCCAGGGTGGCGCGATCGGCGAAATCCACACCGAACGGTTGCACGTAGGAACCCGAAACCCGGCCGCCGTCAGTCTCGCCCAGCTGGGCGGGGTTGAGGAAGACGCCCCAGGCACCGTCCATCACGGCGGTCCCGGACTCGCCCATGGCCCTTTGCCGGGCACTCACGGGCACGTTGTCGAAGAAGGCATGCGCCGTACCGGCCGAGAGGCCGAGCGCCGCCAGGATCATCAGGATTGTCAGTCTGCGGATCATTGCTCACCCTCTCTACTTGCTGAGCCGCGTGGCCAGAACCACGGGCGCCGTCTTGGTTTCCTCTTCGCCGGTCTCCCGGCTGTAGACCGAAAGATGCACGATGTACATGCCCGCCGGCAGGAGCTCGAAGTTGTCGTCGCGGCCGTCCCAGGCCACGGTGGTGTAGATGCCGGGGATGGTCGACGCCGACCCGTTGAAGCGGCTGTCGAAGAGCGTGATGACGTGGCGGCCTTCGCCGTCGAACAGGCGCACCTTTGTCTCACTGTTGGGCATGGTGACGAAGCTGATGGGGAAGATCTCGCCCAGGGTGGGCAGGAACGTCCGCGCCCGCACCTTGAGTTCGACACCGCCCGCGCCGCCGCCGGGCCCGCCGCCGCCCGGGCCGGCCGGCGTGGCCTCGGCCATGACGAAGGTGGTGAACCAGTTCTCGCTGGTCTCGTCGCGGCCCTCGACGCCGTTGCTGCCGGTCAGGGTCTGGGTGCCCTCGTTGGCGTCCAC
>JAUUZX010000077.1 GCA_030592025.1 bacterium
CAGACTCGCCGGGCACCCAGTCCCCGGGGACCAGGATCTCGCCGAGAAGGAGCGCCCGGTCGAGGTGGGCGCCGCCGGCGGACTGCTCGTGGGCGAGGACCTTGTCCACGAAGACGGTCGCCTCTTCCGGCGTGCGGACCGGCGCCCGGCCCACGGCGAGTTCCGGAACCAGGTCGGGATGGTCGCCCTCGGTGGTGTACTCGCCGTAGATCCCGTCGCCGTCGTCGTCCCAGGTCCCGTCGAGGCAGCCGAAGTACAGGTCGCAGCCGAACTCGAAGGGATCGAACGCCGGGGGAAGGCCCAGAGGAGACTGCACGAACCGGGTCGGCAGAATCTCGTCGTCGCCGCCAAGCAGCACGTAACCCGTGCCCCACTGTTCGTGGGCCAGGATCAGGAAGTTGCGGATGGTCTCGGGCAGATCCACGCCCGGCGGCGCGACATCGGTGATCCAGTCCACCGACACGGCGGTAGCGCTGATGTCGTGGACCGATCTCCAGTCCGCCAGGCGATGGAACTCGGGCAGCAGCTCTCCCGTGGTCACGATGACCAACTCGACCGGGTTCCAGCCGGTGGTTCCTTCCACCCCTGGGGGCGCGGGCAGGTGGGCCGGTTCGGTCGCCGACGCGGGACCCGTCGGCAGGATCATCACGGCAGCGCAAACACCGACCAGCAGCGGCAGGCGGACGTGAACGGATGCGAATGAGCGGAATGTGACATGATCGAACATGATACGTACCTCCATTTCCGTGTGCATCGTTGGCCCGGATGCAGGAGAGAACGCATAGCATTGGTGGGGTAGGGTTCGTCCTTTCGACTGAAGCACCATATACGTCGGATAAACGGGTGGGGAATACCAGCCACCACATGCAAGCAGTGTATCAGCTATGAACGTAGGACATCAAGTCGATTCCCGGAGGGAAGAGCTTGCGGCGGATCACTTTGTCCCGTGCTCCCGGCCGCAATGGGGGCAGCGCGCCACGTGCGCGTCATAATCCGGGGGCAGCTTGAGGTTGGTGCCGCATGGGCAAGCGATGCGCTGCCAGCCCCGGTCCTTGTAGAAGAGATCATCCACCTGCCGGGCGCGCTCACGCTGGAGGGGGTCCTCGGTTTCGGCCCGCGGCGCACGCACGTCACCACCGGAATCATCGGCCAGGGCCGACCCGGGCACCACGCCGCCCCGTCCCGTCACCTGCTTGTAGCTTTCCTCGTAGGCCGCGAAGGACCCGCCGGCCATGGCCCGCAGAACCTTCACGCGCTCGTCGATGGGCGGGTGGGTACGGGTGGCGTTGGCCGCCATCTTCCCCGCGCGCTTGAGAGGGTTGATGATGTACATGGGCGCGGTCGCGCTGTTGGCCGAGGCCAGCTTGCGGGGCGAGCTGGCGATCTTCTCCAGGGCCGACGCCAGGCCCTCGGGATAGCGGGTGAAGGCCGCGGCCGAGGCGTCGGCCAGGTACTCGCGCTTGCGGCTGATGGCGAAGTAGATGAGCTGGGCCAGGATCGGCGCCAGGATCATGAGCACGATGGCCAGCAGGGCGATGAGGCCGCCGCCACCGCCGTCGTCCCGGCGCGAACGGCTGCGCCCGCCACCGAACCACATGCCCCGCATGCCCACCTCGGCCAGCATGACGATGGCCCCGGCCAGCACCCCGGCAAAGAGCATGAGCTGGATGTCGCGGTTCTTCACGTGGGCCATCTCGTGGGCGATCACGCCCTGGAGCTCGTCCCGGTTGAGGGTCTTCAGGAGGCCGCTGGTGACGGCCACCGCCGCTGTTTCGGGACGGCGGCCGGCGGCGAAGGCGTTGGGGGCCGCGTCGTCGATGACATACACATCGGGCATCTTCGGCAGGCCCGCCGCCAGGGTCATCTCCTCGACGACGTTGAACAGCATGGGCAGGTCGCTCTTCTGGATCTTCTTGGCGCCCGACACCGCCAGCAGCACCTGGTCCCCCTGGAACCAGGCCACCAGCGTCATGATGCACCACACGACGAGAGCCGCGATCACCCCGAAGGGCCCGTAGCCGCGACCGCCGAAGTACTCGCCCAACGCCCAGCCCAGCGCGGCCAGCAGGAGGGCTGCGCTGAACACCAGAAGCACGGACTTGCGCCGGTTGGCTTGTATCTGCTCCCACATGCGCTAGCTCTTGAAATCTACCTTGGGGGCCTCACGCTGCGCTTCGTCTTCCAACTCGAAGAAGATCTCCTTGGCGAAGTTGAACATGCCCGCAATGATGTTGCCTGGGAACATCTCCACCTTGTTGTTCATGTTCATGACAGCCTGGTTGTAGAACTGGCGCGCGAAGGAGATCTTGTTCTCCGTGCTGGTCAGTTCCTCCTGGAGCTGCATGAAGTTGGCGCTGGCCTTCAGGTCGGGGTAGGCCTCGACCGTGACCAGGAGCTTGCTCAACGCGCCGGCCAGTCCGGCTTCGGCCTGCATGCGATCGGGGATGTTACCGGCGCCGGCCACCGCGGCTCGCGCCTGGGTGACGGCCTCGAGGGTCTCCCGCTCGTGGCTCATGTAGCCCTTGACCGTCTCCATGAGGTTGGGGATGAGATCGAAGCGGCGCTTGAGCTGCACGTCGACCTGGGCCCAGGCTTCCTTGACCTGGTTGCGCAGGCGGACGAGCCCGTTGTAGATGCCCACGACCCACGCCACCACGGCGACGATCACACCCAGAAGAATAAGCACGGGAATCATGGTCGTACCTTTCCTGACGGCTTAGCCGTCACTCGGTTTTTCAGCAAAGATCTCACCCAGAAAACGGCGCACGGCGGTGTCGAGCTTCCGACCGTCCGCTTCCAGATCGCGGCACAGATCGGGCACCTCGCCCTTCTCGAACCACAGGCCGCAACCGTCGGGGCAGACATCGATGACTACCCGCCCGGCCGGCCCGATATTCGCTTTTCCCATGGCCTTGCGGCAGCGGGGGCAGTCCAGGTCGTCCTCTTCCGGCACCCGCACGGCCTCCATGGGCAAGGCATCGCGGGAGCCCAGCAGGAACTGCAACTCATCGGCGTCGAACCACACGCCCTCGCACCTGCCGCACAGATCGATCTCGATGTGATCATGTTCGGCCGCGTACATGGAAACGCGGCAGACGGGGCATTTCATGGGGGACCTCCGCGGGTATGGTCGTCCATCGGCCAGGTTTTGGCAACCCCTGCCCACCGCTGAAATCCACCGGGAGTGGCGAACTCCCACGCGACTGCTATCATCTGATCTTCGCACCTCATTGAATTCGGTGACCACGGAAAGGCGACCACGATGACGACGACGCGCAAGATTCTGGCCCTGGCTCTCCTGTCGGGCCTGCTCACCCTGACCGCCTGCGGCGGAACCGCCGAGTCCACGAGCACCGACCGACGACCCGCCATCTCGGGACGGATCGAGGGTGGCCTGCGCGTCCTGACCCTCGACCCCACCGACAGCGAGCAGCACTTCCGCATCTACCGGGGCGATTACGTGCGCCCCGAGCGGACCGACGGCACGGCCTTCACCTTCGAAGTCCCCGACCTGAGCGTCGCCCTGTCCTTCCCCGTGGCCGAGGGCCAGCGCCCCTACTTCAAGGTGCCCGACGTGGGCGTCTTCCGGTTCACGAGCGGCGACGGCGGCGGCGTCATCGAGGCGGTCAACCTGACGGCGGCCGCCTACAGCGACATGACCGCCCGGGAAGCCCTCGATTTCATCACCGCCGAGGACCCCATCGTGCTCGACGTGCGCACGCCCAGCGAGTTCGCGAGCGGTCACCTGGAGAACGCCACCTTGATCCCGGTGCAGCGGCTCCAACTGCGCCTCGGCGAACTCGCGGACGACAAGGAGCGGCCGGTGTTTGTCTACTGCCGCTCGGGCAACCGCAGCACCGTCGCGGCGAAGCTGCTCCTGGACGCCGGCCACAAGCAGGTGGTGAACCTGCGCCGCGGCATCGTCGAGTGGCACCGTGAGGGCTTGCCCATCGTCCACTAAACGACAACGGAACGAAGACGGCCCCGGAGCTTGCGCGTCGGGGCCGTTCTCCATGGCGGATGTATCGGTCGTCTATTTGACGAGGGTCATGCGGCGGGTCGTCTCCTGCCCGCCCGTCTCCAACCGGTACAGGTAGACACCCGAACCGACCGGCGCCCCCCGTGCGTCGCGACCCTCCCACATCACTTCCCGCGGTCCGGCCGGCAACGTCTCGTCCACGAGGGTCACCACGCGGCGGCCGCGGATGTCGTAGACCGTCAGGCGCGCCCGGCCCGCCGTGGGCACGGTGAAGCGGATGGTCGTGCGCGGGTTGAACGGGTTGGGGCTGTTCTGGGCCAGGGCAAAGGTCGGGAGACCCGCCGTGGGCACGTCGCTCACCTCGGCGAAGGACGCGTCCAGGGGCGTGTTGTCCACGGACCGCACGGCCACCGTCGGCATACCGGCATCCACCGGTTCGGAGAACGTGATCCGCAACAGCTCGCCCGTACCGTCGAACGCAAGCCCCGCGCCCGGCAGCAGCAACGCCAGGTCCAGGGAGTCCATCGCCGTGGTGGCCAGGAGCGTCGCGGCGATCTGGTTCTCGGCGGACGGACCACGGGCCACGTCGGCCGTCACCCCGGGCGGCAGGTCCAGGACCAGACGCAAGCCCTTGATGGACATGTGGGGCGCGTCGAGTTCGAGCACCCACACCTCCGGCGAGCGTCGGCGCCAGGACAGGTCGACCGGATCGGTGCTCACCGTAGCCGCCGTCGTGTCGACGCCGGCCATGGACAGGATCATGAGGTCCTCGAAACCGATGACGCCGTCGGTGACGGGGACGCCCGTCGGCGAACCGTCATCCGTGGGGCCGATATCGAGTTCGGCGATGAAAAGCGTGTCCGCCGCGACCGTGCCGTAGGCCGTGACGAGGGCGGTCGCGTCATCGGCGTCCACCTGGCCGTCGCCGGAATCGGCCACATCGCCCAGGAGGTAGCTGGCCACCAGGGGGGCGGCATCGGCGTGGGGGCCCCAATTGCCCGACGCGTCACGGGTGAAGATCTCGTACTCGTAGATGCCGCGGGCAGGCAGGGAGTCCACCCAAGCTGTCGCGTCGACGGACAGGGTGGCTACGGGCATCCACCACACGTCGAGCAGGACGGCGGCGTGGTCGTTGGCCCGCACCGGCGGCAAGCTGCCCGGGGCATCGTCGTAGAGCGGGTACGCCGAGGCGTCCTCGCCGTCGCGCCACAGGCATCGCCAGATCTCGACCGAATCGGCGTCGGCCGGCACGTCGCCCCAGGTGAGGCTGACGAAACCCGGGCCGCCGGTAGCCGTGACCGAGGCCACCGCCACGGGCGGGGTGGTGTCGAGGATGTCCATGAGCACCGTCGCCGGGACGGACACGCCACCCTCGTCGTCGGTCACCGTGTAGGTCAACGAGTCCGTCCCGGCGGCGGCGGGCAGCGGCGTGAAGACGATGGAGCCGGTGAGCGTGTCGATCTCCGCCGTGCCCTGCAGGGGCGAGGTCACGATGGTCACCGAGGCCGCGACGAGGAGGCCGTCGGGATCCGAGTCGTTGGCCAGCACGTCCACGATGACGGCCGACGTGTCGGCCGTGGCCGCCGTGTCGGCCAGGGCCAGCGGCAATTCGTTGGGCACGCTGTAGAGGTAGAACTTGCCGGCGTTGTTCAGGGTGTCGGCGTCGAAGAGGTTGGCGCCGGACAGGAAGTCGGCCCGGCCGTCCCCGTCCACGTCACCGACGATGGCCACCTGGGCGCCGTGGCGATCGGACTCGGCCTCCCCCACCACGATCAGGTCGGCCACGTTGTCGGGCGGGTTGGGGCCCGAGGGGTCGCCGCCGAAGTACACGCGGGTGCGGCCAGGACCGTAGCCCGCGGTGTCGGGGGTGGGCGCGCCGATGACGAGGTCCGTGTAGCCGTCGTGGTTCAGGTCGCCGGAACCGTCGACCGTGCGGCCGAGGAGTTCCTTGTCCGCCTCGCCCATGAAGGTGAGGTCCGCGACATTGTCGGGCGTGGGCCCGCCGTAGTAGAGGAGGGCGCTGCCGGCATCGTCGCCTCCAGCATCATTGTGCATGGCGCCAATGATAATGTCGTCATAGCCGTCGCCGTTGAAATCGCCGGCCGGACCCAGCCCGTAGCCCATGCGGTCCCCCCAGCCCTCGCTGATGAAGTCGTAATCCCAGGTGGCGTCGAAATCCGCGCCACCACGGAAGAGGTAGGCCCAGCGATCGGAGTTGGCTCCGATGAGCAGATCGGGCCAACCATCGGCGTCGAAGTCCCCCGCCCGGCTCATGAACCAGCCGAAGCGCGTCCCCGCCTTGCCTTCGATAATGACGTCGACGGTGTCGTCGAGGGCCACGCCCCCGTTGAACACGTAGGCCCGCCCGGCGTAGACCTGGGCACTGGGCGCACCGACCACGATGTCGGGACCGTCGCCATCCAGGTCGCCGGGGCCCGCGAGGGACCAGCCGAAAGCGTCACCCGGCTCGCCGTCGAGCACCAGGTCCGCCACGGTGTCCAGGGACGGACCGCCGAAGTACACGTAGACTCGCCCGGCGTTGTTGCCGGCGCCGTCGTTGTAGGGGGCGCCGACCACGAGGTCGTCGTAGCCGTCATCGTTGATGTCGCCCGGGCAGCGCACGGCGAGACCAAACTGGTCGAAGGTCGCCTCGCCCTCGAGGACGAGGTCGGCCTCGGCGTCGAGACCGGGGCCGCCGAAGTAGATCCAGACCAGGCCGCTGCTGGACGCGCCGCCGTCGGCGCGGGGGGCGCCCACGGTGAAGTCGGGCCAGCCGTCGGCGTTCAGGTCACCGGCCGCGCCGACGAACAGACCCAGCTCGTCGCCGTCACCCAGAC
>JAUUZX010000473.1 GCA_030592025.1 bacterium
CAGAGGAAAAGACAGGACCGGAAGTGGGCGACGTGCGCGAGGATCGGATCATTGTCGGCGCCTTTGGCGTGTCGCTGTCCCCGTCCTTGAGGTCGGCGGCCAGGGCGTCGCGCAGGGCCAGGTAGTCGGGTCGCTCGGGCGCTTCCTCGGCGGCAAGCCGCTCCGGGACCGCGGTGTAGGCGGTGGGCCGGTCCGAGGCCGAGTCCGCATCCTCATCGGAGTCCAGGAGCAGGACCTCGACCTCCAGGGTGGTGTCACCGGCCTGGGCCGGATCGGCAGCGGGGATGAGGGGCAGACGCCAGGTCGCCGCCGCCAGCACCAAGTGCAGCAGCAGCGACACGCCAAAGGCGCCGACAATGATCCGATCCTCGCGCACGTCGCCCACTTCCGGTCCTGTCTTTTCCTCTGGCCGCCACCTGCGGCCACGATGCTGGAATGTACCCCGCGCACACATGATACGCCAACCCGGGTTGACGAAACCCGTTGGACGGCCGATTCTTGGCAGGCCCTTGCGGGAACGAGAGAAGGATCCAACGTGGCACGTGACCCCAGGACCGACAACCTGTCCATCGACCTGCCCGACGACCTGCAACGCGTCGTCCGGCGCCAGGTTCCGCTGAGCGCCCTCACCACGCTCCGCATCGGGGGGCCCGCCGCCATGGTGTGCCCGGTGCAAACGCCCACCCAGGCCCAACGGTTCCAGGATGTTGCGCAAAATGCCGACATCCCCCGCTGGGTCCTCGGGGCCGGCAGCAACGTGCTGGCCGCCGACGAGGGTTTCCCCGGGCTCGTCCTGCGGGTGGCCACGGACCGTTGGGAGGTCCGGGGCGACACCATCGTTGCCGGTTGCGGCCTCGACTTCGACGACGTCATCGTCCGCGGACTCGATGCCGGGCTGACGGGCCTCGCCTTCGCCTCGGGCATCCCCGGCACCCTGGGTGGGGCCCTGGTGGGCAACGCCGGGTGCTACGGCCACGAAATCAGTGAGTTCCTCATGGAGGCCCTCGTCCTGACCCCCGACGGCCGCCTGGAGACCGTCGGCCCCGAGGCCTTCGGCTTCCGCTACCGCGCCACCGACCTCCGGGAAACGGGGTTCATCGTCCTGGAGGCCACCCTCAAGCTGGCCCGGGGCGACGCCGCGGCCGCCGGCGAGGAGCGAGCCGAGCGCATGGCCGACCGCCACGCCAAGCACCCCGTCGACCTGCCCTGCGCGGGCAGCTGGTTCCGTAATCTCCCGCCCCTGGAGAGCGGTGGCCGTCGCCGGGCCGCCGGTGCCCTGCTCGATCAGGTGGGGGCCAAGGACATGCGGGAGGGCGACGCCGCCGTTTTCGATCGCCACGCCAACATCGTCGTCAACCACGGCCAGGCCACCTGCGCCCAGGTGACGCGCCTGGTCACCCGCATGGGCGACGCGGTGCGCGACCGGTTCGGCGTGGAGCTCATCGAAGAGGTGCGTCGGATGACCTGGCCGACGGACGGAGCCCCCGTCACTTGACCAGCATCACCTTGCGGGACAGCACGGCCTGGTCGGTCTGCACACGCAGCAGGTAGACCCCGGCCGCGCCCGGCCGACCATCCCGGGTGCCGTCCCAGCTCAGATCGTGCTCACCGGCAGATCGCCGCCCGACCAGCAATCGCTGCACCAGGCGTCCCCGCAGGTCGTAGATTCCCGCCGTGACATGGGAAGCCCGGTCCAGGGTGAACCGTGCGTGGAGGACCGGATTGAACGGGTTGGGCCAGGACTCGCGGCTCCAGGTGAGAGGCCGCGGCAGGCCAACTGTGCCGCAGGGCTGGGGCAGGGCCACCGTGGGCGCGGGTCCCGACCACGCCCCCCCCGGAATCAGGCGCAATCGCACAGCCCCCGCCGGCAGGGCGGCAGCGTCCAGGTCCCCGGCGTCGAGGCGCAGGATCCAGCCTTCGCTGCCCCGTTCCAGGGTTCCAAAGCGGCTGCCGAACGGATCGGCCAGGGGCCGCCAGTCGCCGGTCGTCCCCCACTCCAGGGCCCACGTCCCGAGGTCATCGTCCCTCACCCCCACGACGACGCCCTCGCCGCTGCACGCGGCGACCAGGGTCTCCGGAGTCACGGCGACGATGGTCCGTTCCACGTTGAGCAGGCTGAGCCCGATGTCCAGGGTCGCGTCGATGGTCATGACATCGAGCACCGCATCGGTGTTGAGATCGGCGACGAAGAAGAACTTCACGTCCCCCCCCGCCACGAACTCGCTCGGCTGGAAGAAGGTCCAGTTGCCAAGCCCCAGCAGAACGCCGACGGTCCCGTTGTCCGTCAGGTTCAGCACCACATCGCACTGGCCGTCCTGCTTGATGTCCGCCACCAGCACGTCCGTCGGCGTGGCCGGGACGGACAGGCTGCCCACGCGGCGCACCGGCATGCCACCGCCGTCGTTCTCGAAGATCGTCAGGCTCGCCTCGTCCAGGTTGCCCACGATGATGTCCTCGTCGAGATCACCATCGACGTCGCCGATGGTCAGGGGACCCGCACCGTTGCTCGCGTTGACCCGCGATTCCTGCCCGAAGCTGCGGCCGTCCAGGTTCTGGAAAACCTGCAGACGGAAGACGCCGTCGGTGCCCACGAGTTCGCGGTCGCCGTCCCCGTCCAGGTCCACGGCCCCCACGTCCCGGG
>JAUUZX010000181.1 GCA_030592025.1 bacterium
ATTCCAGGTGGTGACGTTGGGCGTCGGCCCCGGTTCCGGTCGGCCCTGGGTGATGGAGACGAAGCCCTCGGGCGCCACCACCTCGACCCGGTGGGTGGCCAGAGCGTCGTCGTGCCAGGGCAGCCAACCCGCCCCGGACGACAGGTAGATGCCCTCGTCCCCGATGGTGGCGGTGATCTCGCCGCCCACGTTCTCGAGGGAGAAGCTCACCTCATCCGTGGGCTGATGGAAGGTGCCGCGGAGGGTGAAGGAAACCGTGTCCCCGGGGCCGAAGCCCGCGCCCGCCAGGTCGATCTCCTGCCAGGCGTCCTCACCGTCCTCCACGCGGGTGACCGACGCCGCGGGGGAAACGACCTCGAAACCCTCCCCCACGTTCAGCGTCCCCACACCGGCGGGCAGGACCACTACGTCGGTGATCTCGACCGTGTGGGCGACCACATCGAGGACCACCCTGGCGTCGTGGTGGAGAATGATCCCGTCGATGGCCGAAGCCGGCAGGGCGAGCAGGACGAGGGCGGCGACGATGACGGGGCGCGCAATAATCGGGTGCGCAATAATGGGGTACATGGGCATCTCCTGACGGGACCTGACACGCGGGGACCGGATCCCGGCAGGATAGCCAAGGGAACCGGTCCGATGCAAGTATCGTAAAACAGTCTCGTAAAACAGTCCCGAAAATGCCGGGCCGGGGATCCCCTACCGCCGCCCCTGTTGGCAGCTTGGGGATCCCCGGCGCCGGGCGGGTAGCCCGAGAAGGGGGATGAGGGACTCAGACCACCCTGCGCGCAGGCACATCCTCGGACGTGCCGTCACCACGAAACAGCTTCACCGGGAGGCAGGCGTCGCCGCGGCTGTAGGCGAAGCCCAGGAGCACACCGAAGATGACGTGACCCATGAGGCTCGGCAGCATGGCGCCGGCGGCCGCCGCGGTCCAGTTCACGCCCAGGCCCATGCCCATGAAGAGGGGCATGAGGGTGAGGGGGCCCAACACCCACCACACCGCGCCGTAGACCATGCCCGCGATGGCGTTGGGCACCGCGCCCTTGAACAACGAACCGAAGGCCACGCCGTAGGTTGCGCCGATGGTGGCGCTGATGCCCAGGTGCACGATGAAGCCCGCCACCGCGTTGGGCGCTCCCACCATCTTGCCGATCATGGGCAGCATGCCCATCTTCGCCATCATCAGTCCGAAAACCACTCCGCCGATCAGTCCACCGACGACTCCGTGCAGGATTCTCTTGGCCAACCTGATTCTCCTCCTTAGACTGTTGATCGGCCCTCCGCTTGCGAGGGCTCGATTGTTCGCTCGCTCTCTGTCTTTCACGGGTGAGTGGCGATGGGCGCGGATCCATTACAGGTTTTTTTTCGCGGGACTGCCCGTGACCGGGAGATGGCAACGCCATGACGACCACGACCAGCGGCGACCCCTTCGCCGCCACCGACTTCCTGGCGCGCCTGCGCGCCGGCGACGAGTCGGCGCTTCAGGAGCTGGTGCGCACCTACCTGCCCCAGCTCCTGCGCACCGCCCGGGGCGCGGGCCTCAGTCGCCAGGACGCCGAGGACGCGGCCCAGAACACCTTCGTCGTGTGCTACCAGAAGGTCGCGGAGTTCGAGGGGCGCTCCCACATCCGCACCTGGCTGTTCGGCATCCTCTACCGGAAAATCGCCGAGCAGCGCCGATCGGCGCAGCGCGGCGACCGCCCGGAGGACATCGACGACGTCATGGAATCCCGCTTCCGCCCCAACGGATTCTGGGCGAATCCGCCGCGGGGTTCCGATACTGGTCTGTACATGGAGGAAGTCCGACGCCACCTGGCCGATTGCCTGGACGGGATCACGCCGGACCAGCGCACGGCCTTCGTCATGCGCGAGGTCGACGGGCTCGACAACAACGAGATCTGCGAGGTCCTGGGTCTGACGCGCACGAACCTGGGCGTGGTCCTCTATCGCGGACGCAACAAACTGCGCGAATGCCTGGAGAGCCGGGAGATCGAAGGACGGGTGACATGATGATGAAGTGCCGGGAAGTGACGCACCTCGTGTCTTCGGACGAGGTCCGGGACATCGGCTGGATGAAGCGCCTCGAATTGCGCCTCCACCTGCTCATGTGCCGCCACTGCCACAACTACGTGGCGCAGATCCGTTCCCTGGGGCGCGGCGCGCGGGATCTTGCCGATCGCGACGCCACTCCGCCGGAGCGTCTGCGCGAGATCGAGGGCGAGATCATCGATCAGGTGCGCGAAGGGCGCGACTGACCTCGACCCTGCCGATCCTGAAAGAAAACCCCCGCCGGCGGACCGGCGGGGGTTTTTCTGCGAACAGCACCGGCGTCAGTCGACCACGACCTCGATCAGGGGCAACCCTGCCAGGTAACGGCCGGCGGCAGCTCGGACGTCGTCGAGGGTGACGTCGTCAAAGACCGTGTCGGCCCCGAGGTAGGCCCCCAGATCCCCGTCCAGTTCCGCCATGGCCAGGTAGTAGGCCTGCCCCATGGACGACAGGCGTCGCATCATGAGCCGACCCTGGCGGGCGCTGCGTATGCGATCGAGTTCCTGGCTGGTGATGGTGGACGGATCGAAGCCGGCCACGGACGCGCCCAGAGCCTCGCGCCCCTCGTCGAGACGCTCCCGGGGCGGGTTGATCCAGGCGACGAACTCGCCCACGCCGCCCTCCACATCGAGGCTCGCCCCCACGCTGTAGCTCAGGCCGCGGGTTTCCCGCAGGTCCATGCCGAGGCGGTCGTGGAGGATCGCCACGGCCAGGCGCAGGGCCGGCGCGTCGTCCGCCGGAACTTCGAGCAGAGAGCCCAGGCGCACGGCGGTCAGGGGACCGCCCACCGAGGAGCTGACCGACGCCGCGGCCATCGTCGGCGGCACCGGCGGCAGGCCCGGTGTGGGGCGACCGCGTCCCGGAAGTTCGTCCTCGATGATGCCCTTCAACTCGTCGTGCCCCAGCGGCCCCACCACGGAGAAGATGAGGTTCTCGGGGGACAGCGCCCGCCGGTACACCATGCGCACCTCGTTGAAATCCATGGCGGCCAGGGACTCGGGCGTGCCCTCGGGCGCCAGCGCCAGGGGATGATCGCCGTAGAGGGTCTCGCGCAGGGTCTTGTTGGCGACGGCACGGGCGCTGCCTCCACCACGCCCCACCACGGTCACGCGGTCGTCACGGATCCGCGCAAAGGCGTCGTCGTCGAAGGCCGCGTGCTGGATCTGCCGCAGGAGGAGCTCCAGCACGGCGCGACCGTTGCCGGCGGCGGTCTCGATGCGGATGAAGCTGAAGCGGCCGTTGGTGTAGTAGTTGTCCATGGGGATGCGCGTGTCGTCCACGGTCTTGACCACCGCGCCCAGCGCCCGCAACTGACGGGCCAGGCACGCCTTGTCGCAGCCGGCGTAGCCCTCGCCCAACAGGCGGTGGACCATGTCCAGGGTCCCGGGCACGGCGAGGTCGCTGTCGATCATGGCCCGGCCGCGGACGGCCAGGTGGATGGCCATGAGCGGGCTGCCGGCGTTGGTCTGGCTCACGAGCACGGCGCCGTTGGCCAGCTCCGAGCGGTCGACCTGCCGGACCGGCGCCACGGCCGGAACCTCTTCGGCGGGAGCCGTGGGCTCTGCGGGCTTGCCCATCGTCGCCATCTTGGACGGCATGGCCATGCCCGGCGGCATCTGCATGCCCGGGGGCATGGGCACGCGCGCCTCGACACCGTCGCCGCCGCCGACCGGCTCGAACAGCACGGCCAGGCAGGGCGCATCCACGAGCCAGTGGCGCAGGGCGCCGGCCACGTCCGACGGCGTGACCTCCCGCAGCTGGTCCAGGTGGGAAACGAAGGCGTCCACCCCGCCCACGGCGAGGGATTCGGCGATGTAGATGCCGGTCATGCGCAGCTGCTCGCGCTCGAGCAGCGTGGCCGTCTCGGCGGTGCGCACGATGCCCAGGATGTCCTCGTCGTCGATGCCCAGTTCGTGGGACGCCACGAGGGCGTCCTGCAGGAGCGAGTAGCAGAGGCCGGGGTCGACGCCCTCGGGCAGCGTGAACTCGACCATCAGGCGGCCGAAGCCCGGAGCCGCCTCCCACCACGTCGCCACCTCGGGGCGCACGGATTCATCGCGCTCGTCCAGCAGCGTCGGCAGGATGCCCGTTCCTTCGAGGGTGAGCAGTTCGGCGGCCACCTGGAAGGCGTGGAAGTCGGCGGCGCCCCAGACCGGCGCCTCGAAGACCAGGACCACGGTCCGCTCGTCGCCGGCCCGCCGGGTGAGCGCCCGGGTGCGGTCGATGGGGGCCAGGGGCGTGAGGCGCGTGTCGGGCAGGGTGCCCGGGGCCACCTCGCCGTAGTAGGTCTCGAGGAGTTCGACGGCCCGGTCCCGGTCGAAGTTGCCCGCCAGGGTCAGCACCATGTTGTTGGGCACGTACCAGGTCTTGTAGAAATCGTAGACGTCGTCCCGGGTCATGTGGGCGATGGTCGCCCGGGTGCCCAGGGTGGGCAACTCGAGGCTCGAACCGGCGAAGAGCGCGGCGCGCAGGGCGGTGCTCATGTCGTGACCGGGCCAGTCACGGCTCTGGACGAGCTCACCCAGGACGATGCCCTGCTCCTTGGCGAACTTCCCCGACGGGACGGTCGAGTGGAAGAGCATCTGGGACTGGATGTCCAGGCCCACCTCCAACGCGGTCGCCGGCAGCACCACCATGAAGTTCGTGAAGAAGTCGGCGGTGTTGGCGTTGTTGTAGGCGCCGACGCTGTCCGCCAGGGCGTACAACTGCTCCTGGTCGTACTTCGCGGTGCCGTTGAAGAGCAGGTGCTCCAGCATGTGGCTCATGCCGCTGGTGCGCGCGTCCTCCCGGGACGACCCCACCCTGACCTGGGTGTAGATCCCCACCATGGGTTGGGCGGTGTTGCGCATGAGGACGACCTCGACGCCGTTCTCCAGACGCAGCAGCTCGGTGTTGGCGGGCAGGGCGTGGAAAACCGGTTCCAGGGGCGCCTCGGCCCAGACGCCCGGCTGCGCGATCACGGCCCCGGAGGCCGTCATGATCAGGAGGGCGCAGCAGATGGCGGTCCGCAGGGAGTCTCGCACG
>JAUUZX010000452.1 GCA_030592025.1 bacterium
GAGAGAACGAGATGTTCGCCCTGGTGAAGGGCGCCCTGCGCGTCCTCGACGGCAAGGAGCAGGCGCAAGAGTACGCGCCGGACGTTGAGACGAAGGGACCCACCACATGACGGCCATCCGCAGCCTCGACGAGCTCGTGCGGGACCTGAAGGACCGTCCTTCGCGCCGGGTCGCCGTAGCGGCGGGCCACGACCCCAACACGATCCAGGCCGCGGGCCGGGCTGCCGCCGAGGGCATCGCCGACATGATCCTCGTGGGGGACGGGGCGCGCATCGCGGCCCTGTGCGACGAGCACGGGCTGGACGCCGGCGCCTTCGAGATCGTCGACGAACCCGAGGCCGTGGCGGCCGGGCACCGGGCGGTGGCCATGGTGCGCGGGGGCGAGGCCGATGTGCTCATGAAGGGCCTCATCGCCACCAGCGACTACATGAAGCAGATCCTCGACAAGGAGTACGGCCTGCTGCCGCCGGGGCGCATCCTGTCCCACGTGACGGTG
Organism: bacterium; assembly: GCA_030592025.1. The sequence goes on from JAUUZX010000452.1 coordinate 497, forward strand.
CTCGAGTTGCCCGCCTACGTCGCCCGCCACGGCAAGCTGCTCTTCGTGGCGGACGTGGCCATCATCCCCCGGCCCGACCGGGAGGCGAAGGCGCAGATCCTCGCCTACTGCCTCGAGGCGGCCCGCAGCTTCGGCGTCACCGCGCCCCGGGCCGCTCTCCTGGCCGCCACCGAGAAGGTCAGCCCCCGGATGCGCGCCACGGTGGAGGCGGCCGAGATCCGCGACCTGGCCGCCGACGGCCGTTTCGGTGACGCCGTGGTCGACGGCCCGCTGGCCCTGGACGTGGCCCTCTCGCCCGAGGCCTGCGCCATCAAGGGCCTCACGTCGCCGGTGGGCGGCGCGGCCGACATCCTCGTCTTCCCGAACATCGAGAGCGGGAACATTTTCTACAAGAGCGCGACGATCCTCTCGGGGGCGCGCCTGGCCGCCGCGGTGGTCGGCACGACGGCGCCCTGCGTGCTCACGAGCCGGGCCGACGACGAGGAGTCGAAGTTCCTGTCCATCGCCATGGGGTGCCGCTTGGTTCGTTGAACGGACTCTGTTAAAGTGCGCGGGTGAGTAACGTCGCCATGAATACCGACCGGGAGGATGACCATGCCGAACACGAACGAGAACCTGAAGGAAGCCTTCGCCGGCGAGAGTCAGGCCTTCCAGAAGTACACCTCCTTCGCCGAAGCGGCCGACAAGGAGGGCATGCCCAACATCGCCCGCCTGTTCCGCACGACGGCCCAGGCCGAGCGTCTCCATGCCGCGGGCCATTTCGCCGCGCTGGAGGGCGTCGGCGACACCGCGAAGAATCTCCAGGCGGCCGTCGACGGCGAGACCTTCGAGTTCGAGAAGATGTACCCGCCCATGCTGGCCCAGGCGGTGGAAGAGGGCCACAAGGCCAAGCGCATGTTCAAGTTTGCCGTCGAGGCCGAGGAGGTGCACGCCAAGCTGTACAAGCTGGCCCTCGCCGCGGCCGAGAAGGGCGAGGACCTGACCGAGACGGCGTTCTACCTCTGTCCGGTGTGCGGGCACATCGAGTTCGGCACGCCGCCGGAGCGCTGCCCCATCTGCAACGTGCCGGCCGCGAAGTTCGTCACCGTCTAGCCCAACAGGGTTCACGAAGACGAGGCCCCTCCGCATGGGAGGGGCCTCGCGTCATTCCAGGACCAGGCGAGCAGTCAGACGATCTCCACCAGCGTCAATTCGAAGGTGAGGTCCTTGCCGGCCAACGGATGGTTGCCGTCGAGGGTGACGGTGTCGTCTTCGACTTGGACGACCTGCACCGGCATGGCGCCGTCGGGGGAATCCATCTGCAGCATCATGCCCACTTCGGGCTCGAGGTCGTCGGGCAGGCTTGCCCGGGGGATCTGGCCGACCATTTCATCCCTGGTCTCGCCATAGGCCTCGCCGCAGGGGATGGTGACGGTCGTCGTCTCGCCGGTGTCCATGGCGACCACGGCCGCCTCGAACCCGGGGATGACCTGCTCCGCACCGATGTCGAAGGCCAAGGGGTCGCGGCCCTCGGAGGAATCGAAGACGGTGCCGTCTTCCAGGGTGCCCTTGTAGTGGATCTTGACGGTTTTGCCACTCTCGATCACGGGGACTCCTAACGGTCGTGCTGCGCGGGAGGATGGTGCCGCCGGGGCGCGCAACGGGCCCGGGCGGGACGCGGCGGGGGGTAACGGGTACTTCCCGGACGCGTGGGTCGATCCAAGATAGCCGACGAGACGGTGAAGGCAATGCTCAAGCTCAGAGGCTCACGCTCACGCCGCCGCTCACGGTGCGTCCCGGCGCCGGCAGACCGACCTGCCCGTCGACCCGCTGGTCCAGGATGTTGTCCAGCCGCAGGTAGGCCTCCACGTCGGTGTTCGTGCCGGACGGGGCGGCCCAGCGCCAGCCCAGGCGCAGATGCCAGGTGACGCCGGCCGGCAGGCGGGTCAGGCCGCTAGGTGCGGTGCCGTCGGCGCTCCAGCGGGGGCCCGTGGCCCGGGCCTCGATCCGGGCTCCCAGTCCGGCGGGCGGTCGCCAGGTCACGCCGAACAGGGACTGGTAGTCGGGCCGGTCCTCGGCGGGGCTGTCGGCGTCGTCACCCTCCACCCGGGCGGCGAGGATGGTGTGCTGCAGCTGCAGGTCGGTGTCGCGGGCCAACTCCCAGGCGCCGATGAACTCGAGGCCGGGCACGCGGATCCGGGTCCGGTTCACCCGCTGGAAACGACCGCCTTCCAGGGCCACCTTCTCGATGCCATCGTCCAGTCGGTCGTAGAACGCGGCGGCCTCCACCCGCCAGACGTCGCCCCGGCGGGTGGCGCCCAC
>JAUUZX010000412.1 GCA_030592025.1 bacterium
CATAGACACCCCGCGGCACACCCTGCACGCCCTGGATGATCTGGGGGATGAACGTCATGTTCAGGCCGACCATGTAGAACATGCCGGCCGCGCGGCCGAGGTCCGTGTGGTACATGCGGCCGGTCATCTTGGGCCACCAGTAGTGGAGACCGGCCAGCAGCGCGGTCATGACCCCGCCCATCATCACGTAGTGGCTGTGGGCCGTGGCGAAGACGGTGTTGGCCAGGTAGCCGCCGGTGGCCGGGTTGCTGAAGAAGAGCCCCATCACCGCGCCGATGCCCGCCTGCAACACGAAGGCGATGACGAAGGTCGTCGGCGGGGCGCAGGCCACCGCACCCCGATGCAGCGTGGCCAACCAGGCGTAGGCAATGATGGCGACCGGCAGCACCGTCACCAGGTTCAAGGCCGAGAAGACGATGTTCAGCGACTCGTCCTGGCCGGTGCCCAGCATGTGGACGCCCCAGGTGACGAAGCTGGCCGCCAGCAGGGCGATCATGGAGCCCACCACGAAGCGGTAACCGGTGATGCCCTTGCGGCTCACGCCGACGATGACGTCGCTGATCACGCCCACCGCGGGCAGAAGGGCGAAGAAGGCGGCCGGCGTCGTGACGAACCAGAAGTAGTTCTGCCACAGGAGGGGGTCGGCGTCCGCACCGAAGATGCCGCCGCCGAAGGCCCGCGCCGCCGCCAGGTAGATGATGATGATCCCGAAGAGCACGCCGACGGCCGTCAGCAGGTAGCCCGACAGGTACAGGGACCAGCTCATGAGCGGCATGCGGAAGAACCCCATGCCCGGCGCCCGTTCGGTGTGGACGGTCACCAGCACGTTGACGCCCGTGACGAACCAGCTCGCCGACGCGAAGAACAGGCCCACGGCCATCAGCCCGAAGGCGCCCTCGCCGTCCAGGACGAACGGTGTCATGAACGACCAGCCCGTGGCCACGGGGCCGAAGAACAGCGACAACAGGAAGAGCACCGAGCCGATGGCGTAGAGCCGGAAGCTCCAGATCGACAGCTCAGGCAGGGCCATGTTGCGCGCGCCCAGCTGCAGGGGCAGCACGAAGAGGCCGAGAACCGACGGGATGGCCGGCACCAGGTAGAGGAAGACCATGAGCAGGCCGTGCTGGGTGAACATCTGGTGGTAGGTGTGGGTGTCGATGATGCCGCTGCTGGCGCGGAGCTTCATCATGATGGCGTAGATCACGCCCAGCAGGAACGTGCCCAGGGTCCAGCCCAGGAACATCATCGCGATGCGCTTGTGGTCACGGGAGTCCAGCCACGCGCCGACCCCTCCCGCACCGTCGAGGTAGCTCGCATTCACCCCGCCGGATGTGCTGGCGTTGCTCATTCCGTCTCCTCCTGACCGGCCGGCGTGCCGGTGGTGTCCGCAGCCGCGTCCCCGTCCTCGACCGGGGCACCGCCCAGGCTCGACATGGTCATCAACCAGGCGGTGACGGCCTCGATTTCCTTGTCCGTGATCTGACCCGCGTAGGGTGTCATGACCGGCTCGAAGCCGGCGATCACCGAGACGTTCGGCGTCAGGATCGACTCGCGGACGTAGGCGTCGTCCACGGTGATGCGGACGCCCTCCCGCGTGTCGAACTCGTGGCCGTAGAGTTCCTTGAAGGACGGGCCCACCAGCTTGGAGCCGTCCAGGGAGTGGCAGGCCTTGCAGCCCTTGATGCTGTAGAGCAGCTCGCCGACCTCGGCCATGGTGCGGTTGGCGAAGATGTCGCTCACCTTCTGCATCCAGGCCTCGAACCCGGCGGGCGACAGGGCGACCACGGCCGTGCGCATGTCGCCGTAGCCCTCGCCGCTGAAGATATTGCTGCGCAGCTCGAAGGTGTCGGCGACGGTGGCTTCGAACCAGGCATCGCTGTCGCGGTCGGGCAGGATGGCCTCGCTCACCCGCAGGGCCGGGACGCTCAGGCCGTGGATGACGTCCTCCGAGCGCATGGTCAAGCGGACCGGCTGACCCGTGGCGACGTGGAGCGTGTCGGCGACGTGACCGTTGGGGTAGGTGAAGTCGTAGCCCCATTGGCGCGCCGTCACGTCCACCGCGTAGGCGCCGTAGGGCGCGACCGACTGGTCGAGCAGGCCCGGCAGGCCCGACGTGAAGGCGTACAGGCCGAGGGCCCCCGCCCCCAGGAGCCACAGCCCGAGGAAGAGAGGGTTGGGACGTCCCGCCGGGGCGCCCTTCCCGTGCTCGTCTCCGCGCTTGAACTGCAGGACGTAGGTCATCGTCAGGCCCGCGACCAGGACGACCACGAACGCCGCCGCCAGGTAGAGGATGAAGAACGGTCCGTCCACGCCACCGGCATGGGTCGACGCGGCCTCGGGGAACCACGACGCCGTGGCCCGCGGGGCCGGGATCATCGCCGAGATGCCGCCTGTCAGACTGCCAACGTCCACGGAAAAACTCCTCGCCAGATGAAGAATGTCGTCAGCGTTCGATTGCCACAGGGTCATGGCGTCCCTCCGGGGGTGAGCCGTCCCCCACGCTCGACCACCAGATCAATCGCCCGGTCGATGGGCACGCCCACGCGCCCCTGGTCCTTGTCGATCCACCGGTAATCCTGGTCCAACACGGCCTGCTGCTCCACCAGGGCGTCACTCACCACCGGGTTGCCCGGGGCGATCACCTTGGCCTCGTACTCCAGGTTCCGTGCGGCCAGCCAGCCGCCCTGGAGGAAGAGCGTCAGCGCACCCAGGAAGGCCAGCGTGGCCACGGTGACCATGACCACCGCCAGCGTGTTGAATCCGGATTTCGTCTCGGCCGTCGCCATGTTCGGTTTCCTCTCCAGCTAGGCGTTCTCGAAGCGCAGTGAATCCCCCAGGCGCGGATCCCGCGTCGGCACCAGCGACCGGCCCATGGCCAGACGGGTGACCACGGCGAGCCACAGCCCGCCGATGCCCAGGAACGCCGTCACGTCCATGGGGCTGAACACGAAGGACTCGCTGAACTGGGGCATGACCACCCAGTAGAGGTTGATCCACTGGGCAACGATGATCCACACGGCCCAGAAGG
>JAUUZX010000344.1 GCA_030592025.1 bacterium
CAGCCGCTGGCACGGCTACGATTCCTCCAGCGAGATCAACGATTTCTTCACCTACCCCGGCTGGTTCGGCGAGCTGTCGGTGGAGAACTTCCTGGCCAAGATCCGGCTGCAGGGCCGCGTCCGCGACGCCGGCACCTTTCGTCAGGTCACGGCCTTCGGCTTCGACATGAACGTCAACATCACGGATCGGCTCAAGGGCTACCTGCGCATGTTGAACGTCAACGAGGAAATCGAGGCCCGCCACACCATGTTCGCCCAGCTCAAGTACGACCTGGGCCACGGCGCCGAATTCTACTTCGAGTACGGCGACCCGGGACAGTCCGACAACATCGTGTACACGGACTGGTTCGTTCAGGAAGGCAACAACGACAACCTGCGCGACAGGCTCGCCCTGTCGTTCCGCAGCTGGTTCTAGCCCGAACGGGAGCAGACGATGCGCAAGTCCCTCAGAACGCTGACCGCCCTCACGCTACTGGCCCTGACCCTCGCGGCGCCCGCGGCGCAGGCCGCCGTGGAGAACGTGCCGGTGGGCATCCGCTTCACATACGACGCCCCCGGCGCGGGTTCGGTCACCTTGGCCGGTTCCTTCAACGGGTGGAACGCCGAGCGCAACCCGCTGACCGACGACGGATCGGGCGCCTGGTCGATCGTCATGGCGTTCAAGCCCGGCAAGTACGAATACAAGTTCGTCGCCGACGGCGCCTGGTTCGCCGACCCGGACAATCCGAACACCGTTGCGGATTCCTTCGGCGGCGCCAACTCGCTGATCGAGGTCGGCGACGACGGCAAGCTGAAGGAGATCGTGCAGGCCGAGACCCAAGCCCGGGCGGCCGGCCCCAACACGACCTTCAACGCGCGCGTGACCATGGACGGGCGCTACCTCGGCCGCTACATCGCCCGCAAGAACTACGACGGCGATCCCCGCTACCGCATGGCGCGCCCGGAACAGAACATCGACCTGAACTTCCGCACCGAGGTCAGCGAGGTGGTCGACACCTACACGCGCCTGCGCATGGACAACACCACCAACATCATCCTCAACAATATCCACGCCGAGCTCGACGAGGGCTCGCTGGACGTGCATCCCGGGTCCTTCCGGGTCGTCGGCTACTGGGACATGGAGACCATCGGGCTCGGCGACCCCGTGGGCAGCGGCGGCGACCTCGACCTGCCCGGCACGATCATGGACGACCACCTGTTCGCCGGCAAGGGCACCGCCGGCGTGCGTATCGCCGGCAACCCCTTCGGCCTGGACTTCGAGGGCTTCTTCGCCGACGTGCACGACGCCGACTACTACAACAACATTGAGATCTTCGACAACTCGGGCCGCGACGTCTTCGGCGCCCGTCTGTCCCACGATTTCCTGGGCCTGACGGTGGGCCTGCCCATCTACATGGAGCGGGAACTGATCTGGGTCGACATGAGCGAGCGCGTGAGCACACCCGACGACACGGGGATACCCGCCGTGGACCGCTACCTGTCCGGGCGGGACGATTCGAGCACCTGGTACGAGTGGGACAACCTGGATCTGCGCGGCGGCCTCGACCTGACCATCCCCCTCTACGACGACTAGGGACGCCTGCAGCTGGAGTGGCTGTACAACGACATCTCCCAGGGGTTCGTCACCGGCAACGAATCCGGCTTCAACAACAGCAACGGCCCCGTCAACGTGGAATTGACCACGCGCAGCCGCAGCCTGCTGCACGGATCGTGGGACCTGGAGCTGCATCCGGGACGCACGATCAACCTCGAACACACCACCGTCAGCGAGAGCGGCGCCCAGGCCGACGAGACCTACGGCACGGTGGTGTTCATGCACCAGGACGAGGCGGACAAGCGGGTGTACCTGGACTTCGGCGACGCCATCGCCTCCAGCCAGACGCACTACTCGGAATTGACGGTGACCGAGACCGCCGGCGACCGCCTACACATGCTCTGGATCCAGCGCTGGCAGCTGGACGCCGACTACGGCGCCGCGGGCGGCGTGGCGCCTTTCGCGGGCACGCCCCAGGCCACCACGACCATCTGGACCCTGTCCGGACGCAACGCCATAGGCACTCCCGGGAGCCGCTTCGGCTGGTTCGAGCTGGAAAACGCCGTCGTCCACTACGCGGACGACATCACCGGACTCGACGGACACACCTTCGAAACGATCCTGCGGTGGGACCGCAAGCTCTCGCGCCGGTTGCACGGCGTGGCCGATCTGCGCTACATCGATTTCCAGATGAAGGACGCCTCCGGGATCATGGACGACGGTTTCTTCGCGCCCTACTTCGGCCTGAAATACCTGCCCAGCCCGCGGCTCGACGTCACCTTCGCCTACGGTATCGACCCCCTCGATTTCGGCATCGATTACGAGGGACGCCACATCGGCCGCTGGCGTCATCGGCAGCAGTACATGTACGAAAACACGGGAGCTACGGTATTCGACGCCGAAAAGGCCCTGGACGAGATGCGCGCCTTCAGCGTGCGGGCCAATTTCCGGTTCTAGGAGTAAGCGAGATGCACGACAAGAAACGTGAATTGCCGAGATACGCGGCCGCCGCCGTGCTGCTGGCGATGCTGACACTGCTGGCCGGATGCGGCTACATGAACATCATCCGCACCCGCGTGCCGCCGCCCACGCGACAGGACGACGGCCTGGTCCTCTTCCAGTACGAGGCCCCCCAGGCGAAGCACGTCAACCTCTGCGGCAACTGGGACGAGAACGACTGGTGCGGCACGCGCGGCACCGGTCGCTTCGACCACGAGATCCACGCCATGCAAGACGACGACGGCGACGGCATCTGGGAGATCGAGATCCACCTGGAGCCCGGCCGCTACGAGTACAAGTACTCCGTGGACTGGGGCATGCGCTGGGAATCGGACCCCAACAACCCCATCGGCGTCGACGACGGTTTCGGCGGTCAGAACTCCATCCTGGTCCTGCGCTGACCGGGCCGGTCTCCGCTTGCTTGACCCCGGCGATCCCGCCGGGGTCTTCTATATCCGGGTGAAACGTGGTATAATGCCGCAACACCATCGATAAGCGCATCCCGTGTCTTCCCCGCCCTCAGGATCAGGGTTCCCCGTCGCCCGCAACAGAATGCGAGGTCATCCATGCGCAACCTCCTGATCATCCTGGCGGTCTTTCCGGCGGTCGTCGTCGCGACGGTTCATCCCGCGGCCTGCCAGTACTTCGACAGGGGCTTCGCCGCCTGCTCCACCTCCGACAGCGGCCACATCTTCCGGTACGACTATCACGAAGACGTCTGGATCATCGAAGCCGACGTCGATCTGCTGCCCGAAGGGAACTACCCCTACGATGCCACCATGCGTCCCTGCCCCTGGATCGAGTTCTGGGTTCCCGGCGCCACCGGCGACGGCGTGGTCGTGGTGAACGGCGACGGCATCATCATCCACCGCATCGCCACCGGTGAATACCCCGTGTCGGTCGCCTTCAACGAGAGCCGGCGCCTG